>JAXDAS010000136.1:0-3242 GCA_034679605.1 Microcaldota archaeon | reverse complement strand
AGCAGGCGAACGCCCTGGAGCACGCGGAGAACTTCTCCGGATGCGACAGGAAGAGGGCGGAGGGCATTCTCAAGAAGGTGAAGGCCGCGAGCCCGAAGATAGATGAGGAGACCGCGGTCAAGATAGTCGACATAATGCCGAAGAGCGAGGAAGCGCTCAAGGCGATCCTTTTGAAGAGCAAGATTGAGATAAGCATGGATGAGATAAGGGACATAATGAAGGCGGTAGGCTGATGGAAGATTACGCATGGGTCGTTGAATACCTCGCAAGGGGAAGGGCGGCCGGCTCGAGGCAGGAGCCGATTGTCCAGCTTGTGGGGGACCAGTTCTTCACCCTCCTGGAAGCGACGGCAAAGCCGGACGCGAACATTGCGGTAGGGGCCAAGATATTCGTGGGGAAGGGGGACAGGACGGAAGTGGACAGGATTAAGGGGAGGATAGGGTTCGGGGAGCTCACCACCGCGGCGAAGGACATGGTGCCGGTAATTGTGAGGAAGATAGTGGAGTCCAGGGAGGCTCTGTTTGTCAATTTCATTAATAAGGCTGGGCCGATTTCCATGAGGGTGCACCAATTGGATTTGATTCCCGGGATAGGGAAAAAGAACATGGAGCTCATACTCAAGGAAAGGGAGAAGAAGGTTTTCGATAACTTCGCGGACCTGAAAGCGCGGGTGCCTACGATTGGGGACCCGGTGGCGGTGTTCGTGCACAGGATAGTCTCGGAGATGGAGGGGAAGGAAAGGTACTACATCTTCGTGAAGCCGCCGCAGAGGGCGCCCTACTAAGAAGAAACGCGGGGGCCCCATTTCATTCTATTTTTCTGACCCCCTCCCACTACACTTTGAGACGCTTTGAGCGTACTCCTTACGCCATCTGAATGGAAAGAAATAAAATCACTAGACCAGTAATTAATTAATGAGAAAGACTGTCAAAACCGCACTTTTGGTTTTTTTGGTATTTTTTGGCATCAGCCTTGCTGCTGACAGCCAGGATATGAGCCTAGCGGTTGGTTTCCTGAGCGGACACGAACAAGGAGCCATCGTGCTGGCCTGGTGGGATTACGGCGCGGCTCTTGAAAACGCCGGTTTGCAAACTGTAATCAGTTCTCCGGTGCCGTACATGCAAACCGGACAGCCGACAACTGCACAGAAAGCTCTGGCACAAACAATCTACATAGCATCTGGGGAATACCCCGACGCAGCAATGTCCGAGCGCATTCTTGCAGCAACGCCAGCGTTTCTTTCATCGGATGAAAACAACATAATGGAAATAATGAATGAATACGATGCGAAGTATTTCGTTGTTAACAGCCTTGCTGGAAAGATGGTTTCGTTTAATTATCTTTATTGCGCCCATGAAGGCAGAGCATCACCGGACGAGGTTTCTTTGCAAGAAAATGCATGTGTTTCTGGCCTAATGCAGGATACGGTAGAAATAGACATGGAGCGCATTTCCCCTTCTGATTTGTGCCCGGCGCAAGGCACTGATGAGACTCAGGAGCAGATTATGGGGATGATTGAATCTGGATCTGGAGTGAAAGTAAAGTCTAGGATGACCGATAAATCATACTGCGCAATGGGCTGGGATGGTAATGATAGAGCATTCACCAGATTGGCTAATCTTGACGGCTCGGATACCGGCGCGGTTATTAATGTGTATTCGAGAATGACCCGCCCGACCACCGGGTACCTGATACAAACTTTCAATGAATCCGGCCCGATGGTCACCTACTCCATCTATTACATGACACCGGAATCCGCGAGGAACTCCGGGCTGGCTTTCTACTCAACCAACTATTACAAGGGCCTTGTGCTCGGCGAATTGGAAGGCTTCGAGCAGGTGTATCCAAATGAGAAGGGGCCGAGCCCCTCGGAACAGGTGCGCGTATTCAAAAAGAAAGAGCCGTTCCCCATTATTTGGCTTGCCGCCGGGTTAGTTTTGGCAGCCGCGGTCATTGCCTGGCTGCTTTACGGCAGAAAGGGCAAATAGTTTGCCGGCTCCGCACAATACCCCTAGCCGGTACGAAGAACGTTTATAATTCGTTAGTTCAAGAAAGTAATTGGAATATCATTCTAGGACCCGTGGTCCAATGGTCAAGACGCCAGCCTTACACGCTGGAGAACCTGGTCCGATTCCGGGCGGGTCCATTATGAGGATAAGCGAGGATGAGATGGAGCTCAGGAAGGAGATTGCCCTACACGTGAGCGAGGGGAATGCCCTGCTCTCATCCATAAAGTTCTCGGAGAAATTGCCGGAAGGCGAGGCGGAGAAGCTGAAGAAGGCTTTTGCGCATTTTGACGAGGCGGAAGAGCTGAGCGAGGAGATGGGGGTGGGAGGGGCTAAGCTCTCCTCCATAGACGAGTATGCACGGTACAAGGAGATGTACGCGGGATTGTTTGGGAAGTGTTTTGAGGGAATCCCGTTCCAGGTGCGGGAGGAAGTCGTGAACGTGCTGGATTCCTATGTGGCGGATTCATCGGAGAAGATGGAACTGCTTTTGCGGGTGCGGACCCTTGCGGGAAGGCAGGATGTGGGCCCGAAGGTGAGGCTTTATTTGAAATTCAAATTGTACAATGATTTTTACGAATATCTGTTTTTGAGGCACAAGATATTGTTGCTCACCTCAAAAGATTTTGACAAGGTTGATAAGGACGACACAGTCGGGGCGTTCCTAAACAAGGTGAAGACTGCTTGGGCAGAAGAGAAATGGTCCGGGGAATTTGTGGGCGTGTGGGGAGGGATTTTCAGGAATTCAGCGGCGCATTTCGCCTTTAAAGCGCAGGATGATGGGATAATATTGGAAAGGACGGGTACGCGGGTGCCTGAGGCGGAGCTGGACAAGATGCTGAACAAGCTGATTATGCTCTCTATTGCCTTTGATTCAATAGTGTATAGGCAGAAGAAGGAAGTCGTTTTTGAGAAGTATGGGGTGAAGATTTGAATTATCCTGAGCACGTGCTTGTTGGGATAATTTTCGGGGCCGCATTTGCTATTATTATTGGCGCGGAGCCGTTTCTATTTGGATCTATTGTGTTTGTGGCTGCTTTTTCCGCCCTTGTGCCGGACATTGACCATGAGAACAGCAAGATGAGGCAGTGGATGGATTTGGGCGTTCCGATTTGTGCATTCTTGTTTTCATATACCGCGATTTGCGACGGGGTGGCGTGCGGGGTGGACAACTGGCATTCCATACTGGTGAATACGCTGGCGATTACCGGATTGTACATGATTGTAATCACCCAT
>JAXDAS010000135.1:0-3789 GCA_034679605.1 Microcaldota archaeon | reverse complement strand
CGTGGCGCCCTCCAGGTTCTCCTGCCTGCCTATGAGGGGGCCGCTGACCTTCGCCTTCTCGTAGAGGTCGTTGTCCCGGTCTATGCAGACCACGAGTATAGGCTTTACCATCGCCCATTTCTCCGCCCCATTCTTTTTAAATCTTCTTAAACAAATTCTAACCTCTATTGAGTGGATATCATGACCCATCACGAACAGAACAGGAAAATCCTCCTTCCCGGAGACCACGTCGGGCCAGGGGAGGTGTACGAGGCCAGCTCCTCCACGTACGTGGACAAGGACGAGGTGTACGCGTCCACGGTAGGGGTGCTCGAGGAGGGCGAGCGCGGCCTCAGAACCCGCTTCAAGAAGCTCCAGCTGGAGCGCGGCAGCATCGTATACGGAATAGTGGCGAACGTGTTCGAGAACTTCGCCATAGTGTCGCTCGTGCCGGAAAAGAGCCCCGAGGGCAAGTTCGCGGGCGTGGACGAGGGCAAGATACTGGTCAAGTTCGCCTCCAAGGAGTACACGCGCTCAATGCGCGACGCATACAAGATCGGCGACATAATCCGCGCGAAGGTCTCCGAGATAGACGGGGACACGGCGATGCTCACGACTGCCTTCCCAGAATACGGGGTCATAAAGGCGTTCTGCTCCAGGGACAAGAGCCCGCTCGTGAAGGAGGGCCGCGACCTCGTCTGCCCGACGTGCAAGGCCAGGGAGAGGCGCAAGCTCGCCAACGATTACAGGGCTTTCGGAAAGATTAATTTCTGAGGTGTTGGATTGGAACTGAAAATCATCTCCGCAGGAGATAAGGAAGTTGAATTCGAGATTGTAGGGGGGGAGTACACGCTCGCCGAGCTGCTCACCACCCGCCTCAACGAGAAGAAGGGGGTGGAGTTCGCATCTTACAGAGTGGCGCACCCGCTGGTATCTAGCCCCCGCATATATGTCCGCGTCTCCTCCGGGAAGGCGCTCACACTGATTTCCGAAACATTGGACGAGCTAAGGAAGGAGGTCGCCTCATTCAGGGAAGCCCTGGGAAAGGCGAAGTAGGCCGGGGCCGCCCATGGAGAAAAAGGACGACCTTTCCAGAATGGCCGAACGCCTGGCCACGGACTCCTTGTTCCAATTCGGCATAATCTCGCTCACGCTAATCCTCTACATACTCACCAAGAGCAGCATTTTCGGCGTCCTGGTGATGCTGGAAATAGTCGGCATAGTCGCCCTGGAGGTAAGGCACGGGGTGAGGAAGCACGGCTGGAAGGCCGAACTCAGGGAAATCGCAATATCCCTCGGCACAATCCTCATGATCTGGCTCGCCGCAATGTTCGTAATGAAGACCCCGGTCCCACTGAACGCGGTGGTCTCCTGCAGCATGCTCCCGAACATAGAGCGCGGGGACCTCGTGCTCGTGCAGGGGGAGGAGCCCGCGGGATACGAGATCACGCTCACCCCGGAGGAGTTCGCGCAGCTCAACTCCTCCCCGGTCGTGCATACGCCCTCCGGCCAGAACATAACCCTCAAGGGCTCCATCTACACATACTGTGCCCAGTACCCTTCCGACCAGGCGTGCAGGCAGTTCATCTCAAGCCCGGAATCCTTCTACGAAACACGCGGGCCGTTCTCCTTCCATTACGGGACCTGCATGAGGGAAAACCGGCAGAGGCAGTACGGCATCTCCACCCCCTGCCTCACCTACGTGGAGGTGAGGGGGGTCCCCTATTACCCGAATTTCGCCCACGACACGATCGTTTACGGCCCGGCCCAGGGCGACCTCTATTCCCTAGCCGGCGACATAATCCACAGGCTCTATTTCAAGGTCAGGGTGGGCGGCTCCACCTATTATCTCACCAAGGGGGACAACAACCCCCTGATGGACATGCAGGAATATTCTTATTCCAGGGCGATGGGCAATTCCCCCCCAGGGGATTCCCAGTACAAGGGAAAGGTCATAGGGAGGGTCCCGTACATAGGCTATTTGAAGCTCTTCATCTCGGGCTTCTTCTCTGAGACCGTGAACTGCGACTCCACACTCGAGCTCCCGCCCGCCCAGCATTAGAGGATAAAAAGTGCTTTCCGGCCCGAAGTCATCCGTAGTGGACGTCCCTCTCCTTCCTCACCATCATCAGGTCGTTTATCGCGGAGATGTACGCCTCCCTGTCCCCGGCGCTCAGCCCCATCTTCGGCAGCCTTTTCTCCCAGTCCCTGAGCGCGAACACGAACCTCTCGTTCTTCTCAGCGTATTTCGCATACGCGATGAGCACGTCCAGCGCATAGGCGCAGGAGCACCCCTCAAGCGCCTCCACGGCCGCGTTCCTGAGCATCTGCAGGCCGCTCTGCTCCCCGCTCATGTAGAACGCAAGGTGGCGGGAGAGCACCTTCGCCGCCCCCACGTCCCCGATCTCGCCCAGCAGGAGCAGAAGCTCCACCGTCCCCTCCAGCGAGCTGGAATAGTTGAACATGGAGCGGTAGACGTTCTTCCTCACCTCCAGCGCCTCGGCCTTCTCGCCCATCGCCTTCCTGAAGAACTCGAAGTTCTCCATCATGCGCATGTTCGCCGCTTTTGAGAGGTGCTCGTGGACCACGAAAAGTATGAACTGCCTGACCACCGCGTCCCCCCGGGAGTACGCCTCAAGAACAACCCTCTTCGCCCCCTCGGCCTCCGCCCTGCCCTTCAGCATCGGGTACGAGTTCAGGGCGCCAATCGCCAGCTCCGCCTCCTTCATCAGGCGCTTCCTCCTGTCCAGGGTTTCCCTCGGGGCCCTCTTTTCCGAAGGGGGCGCAATGGCCGCCGCCTCCGGCGTCGACATCTTTTTCGCAACCTTCTTCCTTTTGGGGGCAGATCTCTTTTTCATGAGCCGCCCTTTCTCCAGGTGCGGTTAAAAAACTACGCCTCCGCCCCCCTTTAAAACCCTTTTCCACATCCTTTAACCGGTGTGAACCTGGAAATTAATTTCTGCACAACGAACAAGGGGAAGTTTTCCGAGGCGCAAAAGATTTTAAACAAATACGGTATAAATATCATCCACGCTCCTCTTCCCTTAGAAGAGAAAAGGAGCGAGTCGGTGGAGGAAATCGCCGAGGGCTGCGCCCTCCGCGCCCATTCCATCCTTGGGAAGCCCCTCTTCGTTGAGGATTCCGGGCTTTTTGTCCCGGCGTTGGACGGCTTTCCGGGCGCCTATTCCGCGTGGGTTTTTGGGAAACTAGGGAACGAAGGCCTTCTCCGCCTTCTCTCCGGAACCAAAGACCGCTCCGCAGAGTTCAGGTGCGCAATCGCGTTCACACAAGGAAAGGAAGTGAGGCTCTTCACCGGCAAGGTGGAGGGGAGGGTCTCCGAATCCATCCGCGGCAAAGGGGGATTCGGCTACGACCCGATATTCATTCCTGAAGGGGTGGAAAAGACCTTCGCCGAGGAACCCTCCCAGAAGGATTCCCTCTCGCACCGTTCGAGGGCCTTGCAAAAGTTAGGGGAGTTTCTCTCCGAAAACAAATGAGGTAATAAGATGGCAAGATTGCATTCAGGAAAAAAGGGAAAATCCGGTTCCAGGAGGCCAAAGGCCCTCCAAAAGCCGGAATGGGTGGCGTACGGCGCCGAGGAGATAAAGGACATCATTCGCAAGCTCGCCAAGGAGGGCGTTTCCGCGACGAAAATAGGCCTCATCCTCCGCGACGAGTACGGTGTGCCCCTCGCGAAGACCTACCTTGGGAAAACTATAGGGCAGTTTTTGGAGGGGGAGAAGCTCTCCCCTAAATTCCCGGACGACCTCCTGAGCCTCATTAAAAAAGCAGTGGGCATGAGGGGCCACA
>JAXDAS010000134.1:0-2523 GCA_034679605.1 Microcaldota archaeon | reverse complement strand
GCCTGTTTTATTCAGAGGTGCCTTGAGCTGGCATCGGAAAAGGGTTACTCAGGGATACTCACCATGCAGTCTTTTATGTTCATAAGCACTTATGAAAACTTGCGAAACGGGGTCATAGCCGAGGCGGCAATAGATACTCTTGCCCATGCGGGTCCAGGTCTATTCGAGGTAGGGAATCCAGGCACCTTACAAACTGCTGCTTACGTCTTGCGCAAAGAATCGGATGCCAGCCGTAGAGATGCAAGCATAGGCACCTACTTACGCCTGGTGAAATCATCCGACAAACAAGCTGCCTTCGAACACTCCCTGGCTACCGGAGACAACATATATTACCTACGCCAGGACAAGATACGCACCATCCCCGGCCACCCCTGGGTATATTGGATATCCGACTCCATACGCGAGCTCTTCGAGAGACTCCCCAAGCTTGGGAATGTTGTGAAGCCTGCTGTTGGTCAGAACACAGGTGATAATTTCCGTTTCCTCCGCTTCTGGTGGGAAATAGGCAAGAATGAAGTTGCTTTCGGATGCTATGACAGCGAGGAAGCTCTAGCCACCGCTAAGAAATGGTTCCCCTACATGAAGGGTGGCACATATCTCAAGTGGTACGGGAATCAGGAATATGTTGTGAATTGGCAAATGGATGCTGAAGAGATTAAGGCTTTGGCAGTCATTAGGAACAAAGGGAAGCATTGGTCAAGATATATCCAGAATCTTCAGTACATTTTTCGCGAGGGCGTAACGTGGACTGATTTAGGAGCATCGGGGTTTAACGCAAGGATAAGCCCTGGAGGCTTTATATTTGATGTGAGCGGCTCTACATCGTTTCCTCAAAGAAGAGAAATACTGCTGCCTGAGTTGGGCATATTGAACTCGACGTTAAGTTATTACGTTTTGCTAATCTTAAATCCAACAATTCATTTCCAGAACGGCGATATAGCTAGATTACCCTTTCCCAAGGAAATAAATGAAAAAGGGAAACAGACCATCGATTCCCTCGCCTCTACTCTCGTCACCCTCCGCCGCCTCGATTCAACCGAGGACGACACCACCTACGACTTCACCGCGCCTCTTCCTTGGGCTGATGGCATAGAGATAAGGCAAAAGAGGGAAGAGGAGATAGCCAGGCTCGAGTCCGAGCTGGACGAGCTCGTCTACGACCTCTATGGCATCTCGGAGGAAGACAGGAAGCTCATCGAAGCAGAACTTGCAGAGAAAGGGGACATAGCCGAGGGAGGAGACGAGGAGCCTCCTGCAGAGGAAGAGGAAAAAGCATTCCTGAGCACGGAGGAGCTCGCCTTCCGCTGGGTATCCTATGCTGTAGGCATCGTCTTGGGCAGGTTCTCACCTGGCATAGAAGGAGAACTGGGCTCGGCCATCGTGGAAGATGAGGAAGGAGGGAAGAAGCACCTCTTCTCTTCCGAGATAGAGGAAAAGCTCCGCTCCCTGGCTGACCCCGATGGCATCTGCGTGCTCGACCCCGGCCACCCCGATGACCTCCCAGCCAAGGTAGAGGAAGCTCTCGCCCTCATGCTGGGAGATGAAGGTGAGAGCGAGGTAGTAGATACCTTGGGAGTAGACCTGCGCCGCTACCTCTCCCGCACCTTCTTCGCAGAGCACGCCAAACTCTACCGCCGCCGGCCATGCTACTGGCTCCTCTCAACCGAGAAGAGGAACTACGGTTTCTACCTCTTCTGCGAGAGGGTAGACCAAGACACCCTCTTCAAGATAAAGACCAACTACTTAGGCCCCAAGCTCAACCTGGTAGCAAACCGCCTGCAGGAGATAAGGGAGAAAGCGTCTTCCCTGGAGGGAAAGGAGAGAAGGGCGCAAGACAAGGAAATAGAGCAGCTGGAAGCTCTGCTCTCAGAGGTGGAGGATTTCGCAGAGAAGCTGGATAAGGTGATCGCTCAAGGCTATGACCCCCACCCCGACGACGGGGTGCTCATAAACCTCTCCCCCTTGCGGGAGCTCATCCCCTGGCCCAAGAAAGGGGAGCTGGAGAAGACCTGGAAGGAGCTTTCCTCCGGCGCCTACGACTGGTCGCATATGGCCATGTGCCACTGGCCGCAGAGGGTGAAGGAGAAATGCGAAAAGGACAAGTCCCTGCGCATAGCGCACGGTATAGAGTGAGGAAGTATGGGTGAGCTAGCGGAAGAGCTGAAGAGCCTCATCAGAAAGAGGGTGGAGGACCGCGGCATTGTGGTCTGGTATGACCCTGATGGTCTTTATGGAAGCATTTTCGAGGAGATGGATGACGGAGGTATCCAGAAACTGCGATACCAGGACAGCTTCTTCAAGCTCAGGAGGGAAGCTGATAGCTTGCTGGAAGGTGCATCCCGCCCCAAAGCCATAATATACGTACCACTGGATAAAGACGAAGTCGGGAATGCTCTGGTTGAACTGGAGAAAGCAGGCACGCGGATATATCCTGGCGCTCCCACTGGTCGCAATACAAGGCTGGAGGTAATAGCGCGGGCAGTGCTTAAGAAACATCTTCCGGAAGCTAAGGTGGATGAAGTA
>JAXDAS010000133.1:0-3621 GCA_034679605.1 Microcaldota archaeon | reverse complement strand
TGGCGATTGTTTCCAAGGCCGAGAGGAAGAGGTGGAGGGCATACGCCATAATTTCTGACGGCGAGCACGGGGAGGGGCAGATTTGGGAATCGGTCCTGCTTGCTTCCAAATACAAACTGGGGAATTTGACCGCGATAATGGACAGGAATAACATACAGATAGATGGATTTACGGAGGAGGTGCTTCCTCTTGAGCCATTAGCCGAGAAGTATAGGGCTTTCGGGTGGCATGTGATTGAGGTGGACGGGCATAATATACACGAAATTATAGATGCATGCGAAAAAAGCAAGGCGATTTATGAGAAGCCGACGCTCATAATCGCGCATACGATCCCCGGAAAAGGAATACCTTTCATGGAATTTTTGACTGAATGGCATGGTAAGCCGCCTACCCAGAAGGAGGCGGAAGAGGCGCTGAAGCTGCTTGGAGTGGAGCGCAGCGTGATTGAGGAGGAAGGGTGATTCTGATGCTTCACAACCACATAACATTCCCGGCGGAAAAATCTGCGGCGAGCAGGGACGGATTTGGAAAAGCTCTTGTGGAACTGGGGGAGAAGGACCCGAATGTATGGGTGCTTACCGCGGACGTGTCTGAGTCTACGAGAACCCATTGGTTTGCGGAGAAGTTCCCGAAGAGATTTATCCAGGTGGGGGTGGCGGAGCAGAACCTTGCGGGGGTGGCCGCGGGAATTGCGGCTTGCGGAAAGAAGGCGTTCATTTCCGCGTATGGAGTATTTTCGCCCGGTCGGAACTGGGACCAATTGAGGGTATCGGTATGCTACAATGATGTGCCGGTTGTTTTCCACGGGTCGCATACGGGTGTTACCGTGGGGCCGGACGGGGCATCGCACCAGGCGCTGGAGGATTTGGCGACTACGAGGGTTCTTCCGAACCTTGTTGTGATGGCGCCGGCGGACATGGAGGAGGTGAGGAAGGCGACCATTGCGGCGCACGAGCTGGGGAAGCCCACATACATACGCACGTGCAGGGAGAAGATGCCTTCGTTCACCACGCCGGAGACTCCGTTCAGGATTGGGGAGGCGAACCTGTATAGGGAAGGAACGGATGTGGCAATTATTGCGTGCGGGCCGATGGTGTATGAGTCCCTGGTTGCGGCGGAGAAGCTGCATGCGGAGGGGATTTCCTGCGCGGTTTTGGATTTGCACACAATCAAGCCGATAGACAAGAAAACTATTGTGGAGTGGGCGAAGAAAACCGGGTTAGTGGTTACGGTGGAAGACCATCAGGTGAACGGGGGGATGGGAAGCGCGGTGGCGGAGGTGCTTTCCGCGGAATGCCCTGTTCCGGTGCGCAGGCACGGGATTTATGACCACTTCTGCGAATCCGGAGGCGCGTTCGAGCTGCTCAAAAAGTATAAATTGGATGCGGATGGAATTGCTTCTGTAGTAAAGGAGTCCATGGGGATGAAGAAAAAATGATGACGGGAAATGCGCTCATGTCTTCCGGATTGTTGTTCATTATGGCGGGTTGCCTCGCCATGAATGACTGCAGGGATTCAACAAACTGTTTTTATCAAAAACTTGACAATTGCGAGGCTGGTGCCAAACTCAGGGCCGCCTCCTCGTATAGGCCCGAGTATGCGGAGATTATGGGCAAGGAAGGGGATGGGTGTGTCATCAAATTCAGAACTCGTTCGCTGGATCCGTCAACGGCTTTCCAGATGTCCAGCGAGGGCTGGGGTGAGGAAGACCTTGTTGACTGCGAATGCGTACTTATGAATCATGAGGAAATTATGACCGACAATAAGATGGCTTCGGCACTGTGGATAATGATCAACATGATGCCAAGGGCTGGATCAGAAGAAGGATGTTCTAGACTCGCAGACGGGCTGTCGAGTGGAAGAAATAAAAACTTTGGAGAAAGGTGAAATGCATGAAATTCTTTCTGGATACGGCGGATGTTGGGAAGATAAAGGCTGCGGTTGAGATGGGGATGTGCGACGGGGTCACTACTAATCCTACAATCATTATGAAATCCGGCAGGGGGCAGAGGGAAGTGGTGCAGGAGATTGCCGCGCTTGTTCCCGGGCCCGTGAGCGTGGAGGGGATTAGCGAGGACGCGGACGGGATGGTGAAGGAGGGGACGGAATTTTCCAAATGGGCGAAGAATATAGTTGTGAAATTGCCCATGACGAAGGAGGGGCTGAAGGCGGCGCGCATTTTGGAGAAGAAGGGCATAAAGACGAATGTGACGCTGGTGTTCTCTGCGAACCAGGCTTTGCTTGCGGCTAAGGCGGGGGCTTCCTATGTTTCCCCTTTTGTGGGGAGATTGGATGACATCTCGGAGGACGGGATGGCGCTCATTGCGGACATAATGGAGATATTCTCGAATTATGAGTTCAAGACCGAGGTGATTGTGGCATCTGTGCGGGACCCCGTGCACGTGGTGGATGCGGCGAGGCTGGGGGCGCATATAGCGACTATACCTCCGGACGTGTTTGAGAAGCTTTTCAGGCACCCTTTGACGGACAAGGGGATTGCGCAGTTCAAGGAAGATTACGCAAAGAGCAAGAGATAAATGCGGGAAAAGAAAATGGTGAAGGCGCCGGAATATGCGGCGCTTGCCTGCGCGATTGTAGAGGATGGGGGACGAGTTCTGTTTTTGAAAAAAGTGGAGGGGGAGCGGGAGCTGCTGGAACTTCCCTGTGTGCTGGTTGAGAAGGGGAGGAACCCTGTTGCGGAACTGAAGGAGTGGGTGCTCCGGAGGACTGCGATAGATGCGCAGGTGGGCGAGCCGGTGATGGGGGGGAAGCACAATGCGGGCTCGAGGAAAAAGAAGAAATGGATTCCCGCGATAGGGTTTAGGGTTTCTGCTAAGAATCTGAGTGCGAGGGTTTCTCCTGAGTTTTCCGGAGTGAAGTGGATTTCATTGGAAGAGGCGAAAAAGGAAAGGCTGGGAAGGAAGTCGGAATGGATTAGGGCTTTGAAATGAGCTTAAGGAGTTCCTTAAGCGAGCCGCCGCCTTTTGAGCTCCATTTTTCTGCGAATTTTTGATATTCTGCAAGCTCTTTTTCGTAAAGGAGAATGTCGTGGGCGTATCGCTCCTTTTCGCTGCCCTCGGGGGCCCATCTGGAGGGGCAGGCACGGGAGAGCATATCCTTCATCTCTTTCCTGAAGGGGTATGTGCGGCAGAGGAGGGGGCGGTAATGGTATATTTTGCATCCCGAGCCGGAATAGAAGGAGCATATGTTTTCCCTGCTGCGCTTCAGGACCAGGATTTGCCTTTGCCCATCAATAAGGAGGGCGGGCTCGGTGCGCTCCCTTTCTGGATAATCCCGGACGGTGTCCACGAATTGGGAAGGCCGCATGCCGGTGGCCAGGGAGATTCGGACTATGTCGGAAGGCATGATGCATACGCCGAAACTGGTGCAGCAGGCCCCGCAGCGAAGGCAACCCATGGGGATAATATGGCTGAAGGAGAATAAAAAGATTATTCATGCGGCAGGAAAAAGGAACGCGAGCGAAATGCCCGCGATTGCGAGCACCCCGAAGTATTTGAAGACGAATGAGAGGAGTGCGAATTTCCAGGCCTCTATTTTGCTTATTCCGAGAAGGATGACCCCCAATTCGTCCGGAAGCGGGGACATGAGGACGAAGCCGCC
>JAXDAS010000132.1:0-4032 GCA_034679605.1 Microcaldota archaeon | reverse complement strand
GACGTACGAGGCCGAGGAGAGGCTCTACCCGGGCGGGCAGAAGGACAAGATAGAGATACCCGGGCCGGACACAGTGGGGTTCAGGGGCGAGGAGGCCTACAAGCACCTGGACGACGACGGCATCGCGCACCCGGAGAGCAGGGTGGAGGGGAAGACCGTGCTCGTGGGGAAAACATCGCCGCCGAGGTTCCTGGAGGAGATTTCCGTCTTCGGCGTGGTGGAGGAGAAGAAGAGGGAGAGCTCGCTTTCATTGAAGCCCGGGGAGAAGGGGGTCATCGATTCCGTGATGGTGACCGAGGCCCCGAGCGGGAACAGATTGGTCAAGATAAGGGTGAGGAGCCCGAAGGTGCCGGAGGTCGGGGACAAGTTCGCCTCGAGGCACGGGCAGAAGGGCGTGGTGGGGCTGCTGCTCCCGCAGGAGGACATGCCGTTCACGAAAGACGGCATCGTGCCGGACCTCATACTGAACCCGCACGCTATTCCGTCGAGGATGACCGCGGGCCACCTGCTGGAGACGCTGGGGGCGAAGGCGGGGTCCATGGACGGGAAGATCGTGGACGGCACCGCGTTCACGGGGAACACCGAAGAGGATTATGTGAAGGTGCTTAAAGCCCGCGGGATGGACGAGTACGGCGAGGAGTGGCTGTACGATGGCATCACCGGGAAGAGGATAAGGGTGAAATTGTTCATCGGGCCGATTTACTACCAGAGGCTGCACCACCTGGTTTCGAACAAGATGCACGCTAGGAGCAGGGGTCCCGTTCAGCTGCTTACGCTCCAGCCCACCGAAGGGAGGGCGCGCGAAGGCGGGCTCAGGTTCGGCGAGATGGAAAGGGACTGCCTCATAGGGTACGGGGCAAGCATGGTGGTGAGGGAGAGGCTCCTGGAGGAGAGCGACAAGACCAGGCAGTACGTGTGCCAGGAGTGCGGCATGCTCGCGCACCACGACATGGTGAAGAACAAGAACGTGTGCTCGCTGTGCGGAAGCAACGACGTTGTGCCCATAGAGATGAGCTACGGGTTCAAGCTGCTGCTAGGGGAGATACGCTCGCTGTTCATTTTCCCGAGGATTATCCTGAAGGACAAGGCGTGATGTGGTTCTCATGGAAGACATAGAAAAGGTTATTGGAAAGGTGAAGTTCTCCCTGTTCTCTCCGGAAATGGTGAGGAAGATTTCGGGGGCGCGGGTCATCATCCCGGACACTTACGACGATGACGGGTATCCGATTGACGGCGGGCTCGTGGACTCGAGATTGGGCGTGGTGGACCCGGGGCTCAGGTGCAAGACATGTGGCGGAAGGGTGAAGGAGTGCCCGGGGCATTTCGGGCACATAGAGCTCGTGAGGCCGGTCATCCATGTGGAGTTCGCAAAATATATCTATAGTGTGCTGAAGGCCTCCTGCCCGGAATGCAAGAGGGTCGTGGAGGGGAGCGGGAGGAAGGCGAAGGGCGAGTGCCCGAACTGCGCGACCAAGATACCGGACATCAAGTTCCTCAAGCCGGCGACGTTCTTCAGGGACAACGTGCAGATGCTCCCGACGGACATAAGGGATTGGCTGGCGGGCGTGCCGAACGACGACCTGAGGAAGCTGGGGTACGACCCGGACTTTGCGAGGCCGGAGTGGGCGATCCTATCGGTTCTGCTCGTGCCGCCCGTGAACATAAGGCCGTCCATCACCCTGGAGAGCGGGGAGAGGAGCGAGGATGACCTTACGCACAAATTGGTGGATATTATCAGGATAAACCAGAAATTGGAGGCGAACATAAACGCGGGCGCCCCGCAGCTGATTATAGAAGACCTTTGGGAGCTTCTGCAATACCATGTCACCACATACATGAATAATGAGACGGCGAACATACCCCCGGCCCGGCACAGGAGCGGAAGGGCGCTCAAGACGCTGGCGCAGAGGCTCAAGGGGAAGGAGGGGAGGTTCAGGTACAACCTTCTGGGGAAGAGGGTGAACTTCTCCGCGAGGACCGTGATTTCCCCGGACCCGAGATTGAGGATCGACGAGGTGGGCGTGCCGCCCGCGGTCGCCGAGGACCTCACCGTGCCCATGGAGGCCACGGAGTGGAATGTAGAAGAATGCAAGAAGTATGTGAGGACGAAGGAGTACCCGAAGGCGCTGTACATACTCAGGCCGGACGGAAAGAAGCTCAAGATAACGGACGAGATGCGCGAGCAGATGGCGGAGGAGCTGAAGGTCGGATGGGCCATCGAGAGGCAATTGAAGGACGGGGACATCGTGCTGTTCAACAGGCAGCCGTCCCTGCACAGGATTTCCATGATGGCGCACGAGGTGAGGGTGATACCGGGAAGGACGTTCAGGCTGAACCCCACCGTCACCGCGCCCTACAACGCGGACTACGACGGGGACGAGATGAACTTGCACGTGCTCCAGACGCAGGAGGCGCAGGCGGAGGCCAGGTACCTCATGAAGGTGGAGGACCAGATAATCTCGCCGAGGCATGGGCACGCGATCATAAAGCCGCAGGAGGACCACGTTTCGGCCTCGTATTTCTTCACGAAGGACGGGACCGAGTTCACGAAGGATGAGGCGTCCAGGCTCCTGCTAATCGCCGGGATAAGGGAGCTGCCCAAGCCCGGAAAGGGCGGCATGTACGAGGGGAAGAGGCTGTTCTCGCTGCTGCTCCCGAAGGGGCTGAATGTGAAGGTGAGGTCCAAGCTAGGCGAGGAGATTGTGATAAAGAACGGGGAACTCGTGAAGGGCGCGGTGGAGAGCAGGGCGCTGGAGGGGGAGCTTCTCGAGCAGATTTTCGTTAAGCAGGGCTCCAAGGCGGCGCAGGAATTCCTGGACAACGTCACGAACATGTGCCTGGAGGCGCTCTCCTGGAACGGGATGAGTGTCTCCATGAAGAACTACACCCTCAGCCCGGCCGCGGACAAGAAGGAGAGGGATGTCGAGGAGAAGGCGAACAGGGAAATCGAGAACCTCATCATGCAGTACAAGAACGGGAAGCTGGAAAGGTCGCCCGGGCTTACATTGAAGGAAACGCTGGAAGGCAACATAATGATGGTCGCGAGCAAGGCCAGGGATGAGGTCGGGAAGATAGTTGAGAGCGACCTGGGGATGGAGAACACCTCCATAATCATGGCGAAGATCGGCGCGAGGGGGAGCCTCCTGAACGCCATCCAGATGTCCGCGATGCTCGGCCAGCAGGCGGTGAGGAGCAAGAGGCTCATGAGGGGATACTCAAGGAGGACGCTCCCGTTCTATAAGCGGGGGGCGCTCACCGGGAGGGAGCGCGGCTTCGTCTTCGCGTCGTTCAGGGAGGGCCTCAAGGCGGACGACTTCTTCCACCACTCCATGGGGGGGAGGGAATCCCTGGTTAATACGGCCATCAGGACCGCGAGGAGCGGCTACATGCAGAGGAGGCTCATACACGCGATGCAGGACCTCGTGGTGGACGATGACATGAGCGTGAGGAACGGGAGGGGAGCGGTAATAGAATTCGCTTACGGCGGGGACACGAAGGACCCGATGCTCGCGACCAGCACGAAGTTCATGGATGTCGCGAAGCAGGATGATTTGGATACTGTGTAGGTGGGCGCATGAACAGCAAAAAGGCAATCATAAACCCTTATTCGGCTGCGGGGATAGTCGCGGCGCAGAGCCTCGGGGAGCCGGGCACGCAGATGACCATGCGTACGTTCCACTATGCGGGGGTCGCGGAGCACGTGCCAACGGGCCTGCCGAGGCTCATTGAGCTGGTGGATTCCAAGAAGGAGCCCAAGAAGCCGCTCATAAACATCTACCTGAAATCCGCGTACTCGAGGAGCGAGGCGAAGGTGAGAGAGGTGGCGGACGAGTTGGAGAGCATACTCCTCTCTGAAGTCGCGGATGTAACGGAGGACATGGGGAAGAGAACGATACGCGTGACCATGAGGCCGGAGGATTCGAAGGCCTTGCACGTGACGCCCTCGATGGTGGAGAAGGCAATCAAGAAAACGGTCGGGACGCTGGATGTGGAGAAGGCGGAGGAAAGGTCCTTCGTGGTGAAGGTGAAGAA
>JAXDAS010000131.1:0-9815 GCA_034679605.1 Microcaldota archaeon | reverse complement strand
CGAGGAGACGCTCGCGCTTGCGGGCTTCGGGGCGGAGAGGCACACGGAGGAGTGGATTCGGCTTTTGGATGCGGGGCATATTCTTGGCTCGAGGCAGATGTATGCGGAATTGGATGGGGAAAGTGTGCTTTATACCGGGGACTTTAGGGTAAAGGACGGGATTTTTGGGAAGGGGGCGGAGAGGAGGGAGGCGGACAGGCTGGTGGTGGAGTGCACCTATGGGGACCCGCGGTTCAGGCTGCCGGACCCTTTTGAGGTTTATGAGCAGATTGGGAGATGGGCGAAGGAGACGGAGGGGAGCATACGGCTTATAGGGGCTTATAATTTGGGGAAGGCGCAGGAGATTATTCGGGTGCTGAATGCTTATGCGGGGATTATGCCCGTGGTAATGCCGGAGAGCGAGAGATTCAGCGAGGTTTATGCGAAGTTTGGGGTTGGGCTGGAGAGGGCGGTGGTCGGGACGGAGGCTGCGGAGGAGGTTATGCGCGGGGGGTTTGTGGCGGTGGTGCCTCCGAGGTTGGCGAATAGGGGGTTTGCGAGGAAATTATCTGAGGCTTTTGGGAGGAAGGCGCTTTGTGCGGTGGCTACGGGGTGGGTGATGAGCATGAGGCACAACTGCGATGCCGCTTTTCCCCTTAGCGACCATGCGGACTTCTATGATATCGTGGAGTATATGGATGCGGTGAATCCCAAGAGGGTGGATTTCGTGCACGGGGACGGGAGCCATTTGGAGAAGAGGCTGCAACAGAAGCTAGGCAAGTGATTTAAAATAGTTTGACGGCTTTTATTACTGCTTAACGCAGGCAGAACTATTGTTCTGCCTTCATTCGGCCACGATGGTGTAGCGGCAGCACGGGGGCCTGTGGAGCCCTTAGCCCGAGTTCGAATCTCGGTCGTGGCCCAGCAACCTTTTTAATTTCCCATCACATAACTGCGTCAAGGTGGCTTGTTGAAGAAGTTCTTTGTGGACAGGGCGCATTTCATAGCCGAGCTGCTTATTTCCGTAATAATCATAGGGTTATTGCTTCACTTTGCTGGATTTGAGGAGTTCATGGGTTACGTGGAGCGCATAGATTTGGGGTGGCTGGCGCTCTCCGTGGTTCTGCTTGTTGCGATGTATTTCTTCATGGTGCTGAGGATAAAGATTTTGCTGGATGAGATGAAGGCGGGGATAGGGTTCTGGCAGATATTCAGGGCGCACGTGGCTGGGATGCTGGTGGCGGACTTCACCCCGGCGAGGAGCGGGTACATGGCGGCGGCGCTGGTGATGAACAAGAAATACGGGGTGCCGTCGGAGAAGGCGATGGTCGCGATACTCGGGCCGCAGATGTTCGATTTCATGGCGAAGGTTTTCGGGGGGGGAATCGCGGTCTTCTACCTTGTTAACGCCGTGCTCCATACGGACTCCGGATGGATGATGTATGCGGGGGTGTTCGGCATTTCCGCGATGGTGGTTGTGATAGCGCTTCTGCTTTTTTCAAAAAAGTTCCTCAGAATATTTGATTTCGCGTTAAAATGGCCGATGGCGGGGGAACTGCTGGCGATGTGCCACAGGATGCAGGAGCATTCTGGTGCGGTGGTGAGGAAGGCGCCGGTTATCCTAGGGCTGCTGGCGGTCACATGGAGCCTCAAGGCCCTCTCTTGGTGGGCGGTGGCGAAGAGCGTTGGGATTACGATAGATTTCCCGGTGCACGAGGTGCTCTTCTTCTACTTCTTCCAGCCGCTTGTGACTATGCTGGAGTTCATCCCGACGCCCACGATTGCCGGGATGGGCGTGAGCGAGACCGGGGGGGCGCTGGTGCTCGGGCTGCTCGGGGTGCCCGCGGCGCAGGCAACGGCCTTCATGCTCGTGGCGAGGTTCAAGACCATAGCGGTGAACATACCCGGCTACAAGCATGCTCTGGAGGGGATAGGGGCGCTCGGGAAGGGGATGGGGGCGGGAAAATACAGGTTTCAAAGGCGAAGCAGGAACGTGGTGCGGTAGATTCTTTTGCCTTCCTTAACGCCGTGGAGCTTTCGCGTGATGAGGGTGCGCAGGCCCAGGTCGTGGCAGAGCGTGAGGACCGCCTTGGTGCTGCCCACGTAAAGGTCCTTCCCCTCCTTCAGGTCTTCGGTTTTGTTGATGAAGGTGCCTTTCTCCTTCAGGGATTCCGTGAGGAGCTTCTCGTATCTTTCGATGCGCTCGGGCCTGCCCCTGAGCTGGATTATGGCCTCGAAATAGTTGGAGCCCTTCTTGGTGCATTCGGGGCAGATCCCCTTCATCCGTATGAATTTGAAATGCCTCTGGACCTGGAATATGTTGCCCTCCTTCTCTATGAAGAAAGTGGCGGTTCCGGAGGGGTCGAAATCCACCTTCATGAAGTCGCCCCTGCACTTGCGGGTGAAGAGTTTCTGGAGGAGGGCCTCGGTGATTGGGACCCACTCCCTTGCGAGGCGCATCTTGCCGCATTTTGCGCATACGTCTATTGAGAATTCCGCGGGGCAGACTATGCGTATGGGCGAGCACATTATGCAGAAGGGCCCTATGAACTGGGCTTTGTCGCTGGTTTTGCCGCACTTCGGGCAGATAAGGTTGTGCATATGGAGGGATAAGCGAAGAAGGAGTTTATATTGTTAATTGGGGCGGTTTCCGGGATGAGATATAGCTTTTTAAATTCCTGAAGGTAGAATTTCCGCCTATGGACGAGCCAGAGGAAGGGAAGAGCCCGATGCAGAAGGCGGTGGGGCTCACCAAATATTTTCTTGTGCTTCCGAGGGCAAGAACACTTGCGGCTGCGATAATAGCGGTTGCGATAGGGTTCGGGATGGCGCTTGCGGCCCTTACTGGGCAGAACTTCCTGGAGGCCGGGCTCACCTCCTTCTACGTATTGGCCGTGCCGGGGTTCCTCTCCATACTTGTGGGAAAGGCAATGATGATGAAGGTGCCCATGAGGAGGATCACCGCGGTCGCGCTCATCGGGGAGTTCATTTACGCGATGACGTACCTCGTGGCAGTTTCACTCCCAATCTTCGGGATTCCGCTCGGATTGGAGATAGTGTTCCTGGGAAGCGCGTTTGTATTCATATTATGGTATTTGGTTGCAAGAATAGTGTTTGTATTGAGGTGGAGGTCGCTCATATTTGCGTTCCTGCAATTGTTGCTGCATGCGTTCTTCCTTATAACTAATGGATTATTGCCTTTCGAGGGGACTGCGGAGAGCGTCGTGATCAAGTTCTATGCGGCCTCGCTCATTTTGCTGGGGGCGCTTTACCTGTTCTTCTGGATAATAAACGCGCCCATGAAGAGGACCTTCGGGGTCGCGAGCACGGACGCGGTGTCCATGTTTTTCGGCCAGTGGTTCTATAACGCGCGGGACATCGAGAAGGCGTTCAGGAAGGTGGGGGAGGATGTGCAGACCTACCTTTCCGTATTCATTTTCAGGAAGGAGAAGAAGGAGATTGTGTTTGTAGTCCCGTATGTGCATTTTGGGCCGTTCGGGGAGCTGGGGGGCAGCAACTTCTCCCATCTTATCGCAAAGGCGCTCGGGGACAATGGGGGGAAAAAAGAAAGGGAGGTGTTCGTTTTCCACGGGCTCGCCACTCATGACATGAACCCGGTTTCGGTGAGCGAGCTGAAGAAAATAACGGACAAGTGCAGGGAGATACTTGTGGGGGCGAAGGCGAAGGAGGCGAAGGCTGCATTCGTGGAGGGGAAATCGGGGGAGTGCAGGGCGGAGTGCCTGAGGATTGGGGACACTGCTTTTATGGGATTGACGAGGGCCCCGGAGACCTGCGAGGACTTTTCCTTGGGGATGGGGATGGCGCTCACTGCAGAGGCAGAGAAGAGGGTGCGGGTGGCGGCGCTTGCGGACGAGCATAATTCCGAGACTGGGGAAATCCAATATGTGGAGCCGGGGACTCCCTTTGGATTTAGGTATATGGAGGCGGTTGGGAAGGCGTGCGAGGGGAAGGGGAAGGAGAGGAAATTGAGAATGGGGAGCGCGGAAGGGGGCATAGAGAGTGGAATGATTGGGCCCGCGGGGATAAAGGTGGCCGTGTTTGATACCGAGCCCAAATATGTGGTTATATTATTGGATTCCAACGGGATTACGCCCGGGTTTAGGGAGAAAATTATTGGGGAGGTAAGCGGGATGTTTAAACGGACCGGGTGGGGCGAGGCTTTCCCAGCGGTTTATACAACGGATACGCATAAGGTGAACACTGTGAAGGGGGTGGTGAATCCCCTGCAGGAGGATGATAAGATCACTACAAAAATAAAGGAGCTGGTGACCGCGGCCTACTTTGACCTGGGGGATGCGCAGTTCTACGGGGAGAGGACGCTTGTGGGGATAAAGGCGCTGGGGGTCAAGCAGGCGATAGAGATAGTGAGCACGGTGAACGCGATTGTGGCTGTTGCGAGGATTGCGGCGCCATTAATAATATTCGGGGGCGTAATTACGGCGCTTTGGTTCATTTCGAAGATTTAGGTGTGTGAGATGGATTTGGAAGGGAAAATTGAACTGGTGAAGAGGGCTCCAACCATAGAATTGGTTACGGAGGAGGACCTGAGGAATTTGTTCGAGACGAAGGCGCACCCGAAGCACTATATAGGGTTTGAGATTTCCGGGTATGTGCATCTGGGGACCGGGTTATTGACTGCGATTAAAGTGAAGGATTTGATGGCGGCGGGGGTGAGGCCCTGCATATTCCTTGCGGATTACCATGCGTGGATAAACGGGAAGATGGGCGGGGACCTGGAAGCGATAAGGAAGGTTGCGGCGGGCTATTTCAAGCACGCGTTTGTGGCGCTGGGGTTGCCTGAGGACAAAGTGGATTATGTTCTTGGAAGCAAGATTTACGATGAAGAGTACTGGAAGATGGTTTTGGACATAATGCGGAACACGACGATGAACCGCATGACGAGAGGCGTTACGATAATGGGGAGGAAGGAGAGTGACACCCTGAGCAGCGCGGCGATGCTCTACCCCGCGATGCAGGCCGCGGACATCTTCAAACTAGGCGTGGACATCGCGCATGCGGGGATGGACCAGAGGAAGGTGCACATGCTGGCAAGGGAGATTGCGCCCAAATTGGGGGGGGAGAAACCCATTGCGCTGCACACGGGATTATTGACGGGTCTGCAGAGCGCGATGAGGATGAACCCCACCGAGGATGAGGTCATAGATGCGAAGATGAGCAAGAGCGTCCCGGACTCCGCGATATTCATACATGAGAGCGAGGAGGAGATTAGAAGGAAGATAGGGAAAGCGAATTGTGCGCCGAAAATAGTGGACGGGAACCCCATAGTGCAGTATGCGGAGATGCTGGTTTTGAGGGACAGGGCGCTCAAGATTGAGAGGCCGGCCAAATTCGGGGGGGATTTGGAGATCGTGGATGCGGCGCAGCTCAGGGCGGAGTATGCGGATGGGAAGCTGCATCCGATGGATTTGAAGAATGCGGTGGCACAGGAATTGTCTTCCATGCTCAAGCCGGCGAGGGAGTACTTCGGGAAGCACTCGGAATACTTGAAGGAGATGGAAAAGATAAAGGTTACCCGTTAAAGGACCTTGCGGGCCACGTGCGCGGCGATTGTTTTGACCTGGGCTTCCTTCTTCTTCACTGCCTTGGTCACCTCTGAATGGGAGATGGCGCGGGTGCCCCTTACCCCGCAGGCGAGGTTGGTGCCGATTGCGATTCCCGCGATGGGCAGTTCCAGTTCGTTCGCAAGAGTGACTTCGTAGGCCGCGGTCATGTTTACTAGGTTTGCGCCGGCAATCCTCAGGACCTTGATTTCCGCGGCGGTCTCGAAACGGGGGCCGCGGGTGGTGGCGATTATGCCCCCCTTCTGGAGCTTTATCCTTCCTGAATGGGCGCCCTCCTTCACCAAATCGCAGACACCCTTGTCAAAGGGCCTGGACATGTCCGCGTGGCGGATTCCGGATTCAAAAGAATCGTAGAAGGAGGTGGGGGTGTAGAGGCCGATGAAATCCTCAAGAAGGACGAGGTCCCCGGGCTTGTATTTGGAGATTATGCCGGAGGAATAGAAAGAAAGGAGGGCGGTTGCCCCCTCCTCCTCCAAAGCCCATATGTTCGCCTTGTAATTTACCTTATGGGCGGGGATTGAGTGGTCGGTCATGTGGCGGGGGATGAACAAAACATCCTCATCTTCCAGCCTGAGGGAATAGAGAATGGCTTTCCCGTAGGGGGTGGGGACGGATTTCTCCTTCATTTTGCCTATATTATAGAGGCCGCTGCCTGCGATTATGCCGAGCATGATGGGGGAAAGAGAAAACAACCTTTAAAAACTAATCTATCAATAAAAGCTATACTCTTTCTCGCGTTATTGCGCGAAGCAAAGAATGTATGTTAGAATATGAGGTGTAGATATGGCAAAGAAAGAACACTTGAACGTAGTGTTTATCGGGCACGTCGACTCGGGGAAGTCGACGTCAGTGGGTAGGGTGCTTTACGACACCAGCGCGCTTCCTGAGAACGTCATGAGGAAGCTCAAGGAGGAGGCGGAAAGGCTCGGAAAGGCGACATTCGAATACGCATTCGTCATGGACACCCTCAAAGAGGAGAGGGAGAGGGGAGTGACGATTGAGGTGTCGCACAAGGAGTTCGACACCCCGAAGTTCCACTGCACGATTATCGACGCCCCTGGCCACAGGGACTTCGTTAAGAACATGATCACTGGCGCGAGCCAGGCGGACGGAGCGGTGCTGGTCATTTCTGTGAAGGACGGGATTCAGCCGCAGACCAAGGAGCACGCGTTCCTTTCGAAGGTGCTGGGGATAAACCAGCTCATCGTGAACATGAACAAGATGGACGCGGTGAACTACGACCAGAACGCCTACAAGAAGGTTGAGGAGGAGGTGAAGAAGCTCCTCTCGGGCATGGGATGGAAGACTGATAAGGTCGCATTCGTGCCAACCTCCGCGTATGTCGGGGACAACATAGCGAAGAAGTCGGACAAGATGCCGTGGTACACGGGCCCGACGCTGCTCGAGCTCATAGATACATTCGTTCCGCCGGTGAAGCCAACCGAGAAGCCGCTCAGGCTGCCGGTCCAGGATGTCTACACCATCACCGGGCACGGGACAGTGCCGGTGGGTAGGGTGGAGACCGGGGTACTCAAGCAGAACATGCCGATTGTCTTCATGCCCTCGGGAGCGAAGGGGGAAGTGAAGAAGATTGAGATGCACCACCAGGAGATGCAGGAGGCCGTGCCTGGGGACAACGTAGGGTTCAACGTGAAGGGCGTTGACAAGAAGGACATCAAGAGGGGCGATGTAATCGGCCCGGCGGACAAGCCGCCCACCGTGGCGGACGAGTTCACCGCGCAGATTGTGGTGCTCAACCACCCGACCGCGATTTCCATAGGGTACACCCCTGTGCTGCACGTGCACACCGCGCAGTTCGCGGGAAGGGTCACGGAGCTAGTGGAGAAGAAGGACCCGAAGAGCGGCCAGACGCAGCAGGCGAAGCCGGACTTCATCAAGACCGGGGACGTGGCAGTCATAAAGATAAAGCCTCTGAAGCCTGTCTGCGTTGAGAAGTTCAGCGAGTTCCCGCCGCTGGGAAGGTTCGCGATCAGGGACATGGGCCAGACCGTCGCCGCGGGCGTCATTCTGGACATAACCCCGAAGAAGATGTGAACAAAGGGATTGGATGACGAAGGCAAAGATAACGCTGAAGGGCGAGAAGCCCGCCGACCTGAACACTGTGGTCAGCCAGATAAAGGAATTGTCTACGGCCCTGAACATGAAGGTCGTGGGCCCCGTGCCGATGCCGCGCAGGAGATTGAACATCTCCTGCAGGAGAACCCCTTGCGGGGACGGCTCGGACACCTATGAGCACTGGGAGAAGAGGATTTCCAAGAGGCTCATAGAGGTGGACGGGGACGAGAAGACGATAAGGCAGCTCCTTCGCATCAAGATCCCGGACTCCGTTTTCGTGAAGATTTCGCTGGTTGGGTAGGGAACTACCCTTCCACCTTATTTTAGTTTTCATTTATGGTTAGTGCATATGAGGTTCCTCGCGGACGAGATGATGAAGAACGTGGCCAAGTGGCTGCGCCTTCTTGGATATGACACGGAATTCTTTAGTGGGAACGATACGGATTTGCTGAAAGAGGCGAAGAAGAGCGGAAGGGTTTTGCTTACTAAGGATGAGGAATTGGGCGGAAGGGCGAGGAAGGCGGGGATTGAGTTCCTGTTGTTGAAGCAGGAGGGGCTGGAGGAAGACCTTGCGATAATTATGGAGAAATATGGGCTGGAGACGGGGTTTCCGGAGAAGACAAGGTGTCCGGATTGCAATGGGAAATTGGAGGGGCGGGAATGTGCGTCCCTGGAAGGGATTCCTGCAGACGTGGTTGAGGAGAAGAGGAGGTGCTGGAAGTGCACGGGATGCGGGAAGAATTACTGGGAAGGGGGACACTGGATTAACATTAAAAAGGTTCTTGAAGAAATAGAAAAACAGAAGAGAATTCTGTCTAAAAAGAAATGAATTTTAGCTGCCCCGGTAGCTCAGTGGCAGAGCGCGTGCTTGGTAAGCACGAGGCCGCGAGTTCAATCCTCGTCCGGGGCTTTTTTTCTAATCTTATTTCCTTGAAACGAACAGCGCGAGCGCCGCACCCACAAGAACTAATGCGGGGGCGCAGCCTGGGCTTGTGCCCTGCTGGTTCTGCGCTGTGCCGCCGGTGGACGCTTCCCCGATCGATGCAGCGCCTGTGCCTCCGGTGCCGGATGCGCCTCCGATGGTTTCGCCGGTGTCAACCACGCCGAGGTTTTCCCATTCGGTGCCTTCCGTGGATGAGGGGGTGCTGCCGTCCGCGGGGGTTATCTGCATCTGCGGAATCGGCTCGGAGGATTCCTCGTCTTCGGTTGTTTCCGTCGTGGTTGTCGTGGTGGTTGTGGTCGTTGTCGTGCCGCCAAGAGGGACGGTTTCTCCAACGCTCACGGTGGTTCCGCGGGCCCAGCACGCGCCAGAAAAGAGGGCGAGGCAGAGCGCAAACATCATGGTCAGCCGGATTGCGCGCATGTTATCACAGAGGGATATTATGTGAATTGTTTTAAAGGGCTACGCAGGAAAAATGTTTGCATGGGATTCAACCGCAATGCCTGCTCCGCGCGCGAGATGATGGCCAGGTCGCTGGCCGAGGAGGCCGTGAAGCTGGCCGGGGAGGGCAGGAGACAGGAGGGCGAGGCGGTCTTCAGGAGGGCGTTCTGGCATGTGAGCCGCATGAAGGGGCCGCTCGGGAACCTGAGGAACGACGTGACCGAGAGGTCGAGGCTTGCGCTCATCCTTGCGGACCGCGCGGTCTCCGCGGGAATGGGCGCGGGGTTCGCGGTGAGGATGTGGAAGCTCGGGTGCAACTCGGACGTCCTGGACGAGGATGCGAGGGGCTCCACGGACATATACTATCCTATCGGGATAATGGAAATGGCGATGGGGGAGAGGAAGGGGGCGCCTGGAAACGGGAAACCGGGGGCAGGAAACGGCATGGAGGAGGATGCGGCCCCGGCGGTCGCATGCGAGGCTGAGGCGGAGAGGGAGGGCGTGGCCGCGAGGATACTCAGGATGCTGAGGGGCATCTTCCGCTAGACGGCGAGCCACACGGGCATGAAGGGCCGGAAGGGCACGGAATTGTTCGCGAGAAATGCTGGGGAGGAATCCGTTTGCGCCGGATTTGCTCACCGCACCTCGATGAGCCTGAAGATGTGCTCCCCAAAATGGAATTCGTCCCCCTTCTCCACGAAATAATTGCTTTTCCCGGAGCCGTCAGTGTGGCGGATGGAAAGCATCGCGGCGGGCGGGCAGTCATACGCGAGAGT
>JAXDAS010000130.1:0-3604 GCA_034679605.1 Microcaldota archaeon | reverse complement strand
TATTGCGCCCACCGCGAGGGAGGAGATGGACCTGCATAATCTCATGTGCGGGTTGTAGAAGGACGTGCCGGCCTCGAAATTTATGTTTTCCTCTTCCATGATTAGACCGGGATTATGTGGGGATAATGCTTATTTAATTCTTGTTGTGGATACACACCCATGGCAGAAGACGCTTCTTACCGGAGGAAGGGCGCCAAGGAGAAGCCCGCGGAGAAGAATTACACCATGTACGTGCTGGTAGCGTTCGTTTCCCTCGGCTTCATATTCCTGATGATATTCGGGCTTGTGGCGCTCGCGGCCGGGACGAAGAACCCGTTCGGAAAATGCGTGGGGGTGGTGGAGATAGACGGCGAGATAACTACCGCGGACACCACGCAGTCCCTTTTCGCGGAGGGTAGCGCGGGCTCGTACGAAATCTCCAAAAGGATAGAGGCGATAAGGGAGAGGGACGACATAGCGGCCGTTCTGTTCGTGATAAACTCCCCCGGCGGCGGTGTGGTCGCCACCAACGAGATATACCGGGCGGTTGACGGGCTGGAGAAGCCGAAGGTCGCGTATTTCAGGGAGGTCGCAGCCTCGGGCGGCTATTACATCGCGACCCCCGCGGACTACATAGTTTCCGAGCCCGACGCGCTCACCGGCAGCATAGGGGTGATAATGAGCACCTACGAGATGGGCGACCTGCTGGAGAGGATAGGGGTGAGGGAGGTCGCGATAAAGAGCGGGGAGATGAAGGACATCGGCTCCCCGTTCCGCAACATGACGGATGAGGAGAGGGCGCTCCTCGGGGCCGCGGTGCAGGAGATTTTCGAGGAGTTCAAGGGAGTGGTGCTGGAGCAGAGGGGGGACAGGATAAACCGGGCGATGTTCGAGGAGATAACGGACGGGAGGGTGCTCACCGGAAGGATGGCCCTGCGGGCCGGGCTTGTGGACGCGGTCGGTAGCAGGCAGGACGCGCTTGAGAAGGCCGCGGAGCTCGGGGGCATAGAATATGAGGGCGAGGTGCCCACCTGCGTGATAGACGTGGGAGGCGCGGAGGCAGGGCTCTTCAGCATGGAGGGCATACTCGGGGGAGTCTTTTCCGGCGCCCCGGGGTACACGGTCGAATACAGGTGATGACTTGGACAAGAGGGTCTTCTTTTACCTTATTCCCGCCATCCTCCTGCTAACCCTGATTTACGTGCTGGTGCATTTCTTCATCCCCCCCGGGATAGGGATTGGGGAGGGGGCCGCGGCCGAAATCGGGCCGGAGTGCTCCGCCGGGCAGACCAGGGCCTGCGTGACCGCGGACGGGTGCGCGGGATACCGCCCCTGCCGGCTCGGGGAGTTCGGGGAATGCGTGGTGGAGCGCCAGTGCGTCCCGGGGGAGACGGGCAGCTGCCCGTTCACGGTTTGCACGGTTGGGCAGAGGGTGTGCGGCGAGTGCGGGAAATGGGGGCCGTGCACGGCGCCGCCGGGATGCGGGGAGGACGTGGACTGCGCTTCCAACAATAGCAATTAAAAACACTAATTCCAAATGGGAAGCGATGGACCTGCTGGCTCTGCTCATATTCATAATTCCATGCTATGTCGCCAACGCTGCACCTGTGCTGCTGGGGGGCGGCATGCCCATGGACCTCGGGGCGGTGTTCCCGGACGGCAGGAGGGCCCTGGGGGATGCCAAGACCGTGAGGGGATTCGTGGGCGGGATTGCAGCAGGAACGGTTGCGGGGGGGCTGCTTGCGCTTTATGCGCCCATTCCGGGCTTTGGCGCATGGCAGCAGTTCCTGGCAGGGTTTGCGGTGTCTTCCGGCGCGCTCCTCGGCGATGTGCTCGGAAGCTTTGTGAAAAGGAGGATGGGCATAGAGCCCGGCAAGCCGTTCCCGCTGGACCAGCTCGGCTTCATAATCGTGGGGCTTCTGCTCGCATACCCGTTCGCGCCCTCGCTCTATTCGGCGGAGATGGCCGCGCTGCTGCTTGTGCTTTCCTACCTGCTGCACGTGGCCACGAACGCAGCCGCGAACAGGTTCGGGCTTAAGGCGGTGCCATGGTGAGCCCGATGGCGAAGGGAAGGCCATGCTGCGGAACCCGCGCCGGAAAAAGGGTGTGAGAATTGGAAGAAAGGGTAAGGAAGGCGCTGAAAAGCAAAAAGGCGGTCGAGGAGGACGGATTCGTCCGCTTGTCCGAGAAGGCTGGGGGCGTCGCAAGGGGGACGATCTTCGCGGGGGAGCGGGTGATCCCCGGTTACCCCAAGATCAGGAGGGTTTTCGTCCTGGAGAGGGGAATAGAGAGGAACATCTCATCGCCCTCGTTCATCGCGGAGGAGAAGATAGACGGGTACAACGTCCGCGCCACAGTGCACGGGAAGGGGCTGGTCTGCTTCTCCCGCGGGGGATACGTGGATTATTTTGCTATTGAAAAGCTGGAGGCCGATCCCGCGGTGAGGGGCTTCTTCTCCAGGAATCCTGGCTGGGTGCTCTGCGGGGAGATGATAGGGAACACCCCGCACACCGAGCCGAACGACTTATATGACGTGAGGTATTACGTCTTTGACATCATTGACGGGAAAGGGGAATTCCTCGGGCCGCTGGAGAGGAGGAAAATTTGCAAGGAGTACGGGCTGCTCGCCGTGCCCCTGGTTGGGATGTTCAAGAAAAGCGAGGTGCACCGGCTGAAGGACGAGGTGAGAAAGCTGGACCGCGCCGGGAAGGAGGGGATAGTGATGCGCGGGCTCGGCCCGGAAAGGGAGGTAGTGAAGTATGTGACCCCGACCTCCGACATAAACGACCTGAAGGAGGCGTCCTCGAAGATATTCGACATGCCCTCGGGCTTCATGAAGCAGAGGGTGTTCCGTTCAGCCGTTTCCGTAAGGGAGCTCGCGCTCGCGAGGGACAGGTATTCAAAGATGATCGGGAACGCGCTGTATTCCGGGCTCTCCAACGCGCTCGTGAAGGGCGCGGTTGAGGAGAGGTTCAGGGTGCGGGTGAGGGACATCCCAACATGGGAGAGGATAGCCGCGGGGATGGGGAAGGAAGTTGAGATAAGGGTGGACTGGAAGAGGAAAATACCGGAAGGTTACCAGATTGATTTTACTAAGCTGCACAGGGAGGGCACTAGGATCCTGAGAAGGGCGCTGGAAGGCCATCCGCAGGAGGACTAGCTATCTCTTTTTCTTGTGCAGTATTCCGTGGAAGCGGGAGGCGTCTATCCATTCGCAGCCCACCTTGTTCGCGAGGTGGAATATGCCCTCGTCCCCGGTGATTATTGTCGCCTCCAATTCGTATGCGAGAAGGACTATCTCGAAATCCTCCTTGCTGTCCACTATCCCCGCGCGCATGGAGTCCCGGTACTTGTCGCGCAGTTTGCGCAGCTTTTCATCGTTGTCCGGGCGGTTGTCCGTCGCGAACTCCTCCGCGAGGCGCAGCCCCTTGTTGACCCTGCCGCGCACGTCGTCTATGAACTCGTAGAAAACGGCGGCGGGGAGGTGGATGGAATAGATGTTCGGCGCTTTCCTCTTGACTATCCCCTCCAGCGAATGCAGGTTTGGGGCGAAGTTGGAAAGCTCCTTCCATACTGAGGGGGGCATGTAGAAGCTCGCGTTGGAGCCGGCGGCTATTTCCGCGAA
>JAXDAS010000129.1:0-2875 GCA_034679605.1 Microcaldota archaeon | reverse complement strand
ATGGTGGGGCCGTATTCCAGGCCGTAGCCGCGGAGCACAGCGGTGAGCGCCTTCTCCTCGTCCATCACTATTATGCGGAGGGTTGGGCGGGATGTCTCCTTAACCGCCTTCTCTAAACGGGAGACCTCGAAGTTCTTCCATCCCTTTATCACCTTCACCGTGTCCCCGGATTCCAAATCAATCGTGTGGTGGCGGCCCCTCTGCACGAATTCCTCGGGATTCCCGGAGACGATTATGCCGCCTATGCGGAGGCGGTTGGCTGCCTCGGCGAACTCGACGTTCTCCACGCGGAGGGTGATGAAGACCGGCTTCCTCTCCTCCTTCCCCTCACCGAATTTTACGCTCCTGTATGTCCTGGCTTCCACTAGGTCGCCCTCCTTGAGAACCCTCTCCAGGTGCCAGAGGTCCTCGAGGCGCTGCAGCATGAGCTTTATTTCGCCCGCCTTGAGGTCGCGGTAGACTATTCGCATACGGGAAAAGATGGGTGAAGAAGGTATATAATTACTTCCAGAACCTGAGGCGCCTCTTGAGCTCCTGCCAGAACATGTCCACATATTGGAAGAGCTGCCTGGCCTTTTGGGAAAGGAGGACAAATCTCCTCAGATGGGAGCGCCTCGCCTTCATGGGGAGGAGCTTCCCCTTTTCCAGCTCCACGAACGCATCATAGGAGACCTTTGCGGGGATTTCGCTGCCGTTCCTGGAAAAGGAGCCCTTGCGCAGCACCTGCACGAATTCCGAGGAGGCGAAGTCCCTCTTCGCGAAAACCTCGCGGGCGCGCTCCTTGTTCTTCTCATCAAAATGTATCACCAGGCGGCCGTAGGCCAGCGGGCTGGCCATCCTCCAGTAGAACGGGACGCCGGCGTACGCGTGGGTGTCGTGGTCGAAATAGCTCCTCTTCCCCAGGGTGTGCCTGCAGTGGAGCGCGAAGGAATAGGTGATATTGTTCTGGGTCATCTTCGCCTTGCTGCCCAGGTATTCGGTGACCATGCCGCGGATTTCGTTCTCGGAGATGAGGCGGCCCTGGAACGAGACTGGCTTGTTGGAGAAGGTCGGGTTGTACACGGCGACCATGTCGGCGTATTTTTTCACAAAATCCAGGACCCACTGCAGGGATTCGCCGGCCTCCAGCTCGTTGAGAAGGCCCATGCTGAGCATGCCCGCGCCGAGGTTGGTTTCCCCGTAGGGATGCGCTACGCCTAGGGCGAGCTCGTCCCTCGCGCGCATCTCGCCGATTTTCTCAAGGACCCTGTTCCTTTCCATCACCGGGGCCATCCCCGGGAACTGGCGGACCAGCCTGTCCTTGACCAGGTTGTAGAAGGATTCGGCGGCGCCAAAATCCCTGAAATAGATGTTGAGGTGGGGGCCGTTGGAGCTGTCGGGGTTCCTGCGGGGGAGCGTGAGCTCTATGGAGGGGACCTTCAGGATTCCGCAGGCCCTTTCCAGCTCCGCAATCTGGCGGATGTGCCTCAGCATGACGTGGTTGTGGTAGCCGGTGGCGTCTATATCATAGTGCCAGAGGAGCATCTCGCGGATTATGTTTCTCCTGGAGGAGACCCCGTCGTCCTTCCCCTCGTTCTCGCCCCAGTGGCCGTGCGGGACCACGAAGCGGGTGTTCGGGTCCTTTGCCCGCTGGACCATCGCTATCTCCTCCTTCACTTCCCTGGTCCACGCGTCGCTCACGCGGAAGGAGGCGCGGAGGCACATGAGCTCCTTCCTGGAGAGGGCCTTCCCCCCCTCCCCCTTGGAAGGGTCGGTGAAGAACACCTTTGTCCGTCCGAAAATCGTGGTTTTTATGAATACGCAGAAGTTGGAGTTGGGCGAGTTCAGCCCGCGGTTGAGGATTATCTCCCCGCGGTTGCATATGCGCGGGTCGTCTATGGTTCCGAAGCCAAGGCGCTGCAGCTCGTCAACGAGCCTCTGCCTCCTCTCTATGCCCCTCTGTTGGAGGGAGCGGATTGCCAAGTTCCCACCTCCAACGTATATTTATGTGGGGTAAGATATATAAACGGGAGTAAAAAGCGCAAAAATCAGGAGGATATTCTCTTCCAGAGCTCCCTCTTTTCCTTTTCCGAGATGCCCCTGTCTTCCTTGAAGAAGCGGAGGAAGAATTCCCGCAAAAGCTCGTTGGTGCGGGACGAATCCTTCTTTTTCGCCCTTTTCATGTATTTGGCCGCCTCGGGGCTGTCAAGGAAAAGCAGGCATATTGCGATTAGGAAGAGCGTGTCGGCGTCCTCGGAAAGCTCAAGTGCGTTGCTGAGGTCGTCCAATGCGTCCTGGAATTCGAAAAGCTCCATGTGCACCGAGGCCTTCGCCCTGTAGTATTTGGGGTCCGGCTTTATGTGGAGGGCGCGCTCGAAGCACTCGATGGCGTGCTCCAGCCTGCCCTCGTGCTGCGAGACCAGGCCCATCCTGAACCAGGACTCCGGGTCCCATCTGGTCTTCTTGAGGGTGTCCTTCGCGCGCTTCCTCACATCCTCCTTCTTCCCCGCGCGGAGGAGGGCGAGAGTTTCCTCCATGCGTGCATTTATCCATCACGCATTTAAAAGAGTTGTTGCGCCTATATGTATGCTAGCCCCGTCGTCTAGCGGTCAAGGATAGCGGGCTTTGGACCCGTTGACACCGGTTCGAATCCGGTCGGGGCTAAGACGGCTCCGGTTTCGGGTTTCCCGTTTCCGGCAGGAGAGGGAGGGTTTTTAAAGCCTTTCCGAGTAATATATGTGTGAGAAAATGGTCATGAGGGAAAAGAACGTTCCAGAGCGGCTCGGCATGGTCCCCTCAAGGGAGGAGAGGGAATCGGTGGTCCCGATAGCCGTAAGGCAGATTGACCATTCTTCATATACAATAGAGAAGCTCAGGGAAAGCGTCACCGCGATGG
>JAXDAS010000128.1:0-5862 GCA_034679605.1 Microcaldota archaeon | reverse complement strand
ATTGAAGCACGGGAAGACCGTGTTCTTTCTAACGCCTAAAATTTCGCAACACAGGATTGCATTGTCCGTGGTGCGGGGGATGAGGGAAAAATATGGATTGGATTTGCGCGCGGTGGATTTGATCGGCAGGAGATATGCGTGCGTGGACCCGGTGCTCTCGGATTTGGACCACGAGAGCTTTTACCAGTCGTGCGAAAGGAAGAGGAAAAAGGAGGAGTGCATATTCTACGGGAATTCGAAGGGATACGGGAAGGTGGGAGAGGCGAAGGCGGACCATTTGTTCAAGAAGATAAGCGAGCGCGCGGGGCCGTGCCCGTCGCATGAGGAGCTGCTTGCGCTGGGGAAGGAGTGCGAGGCGTGCCCGTACGAGTGGCTCATCAAAATGGGGGGCTCGGCGGACGTGGTTATTGCGGATTATTTCCATCTGATGAATCCGCACATACGGGACCTGCTTTTGATGAAGATAAAGAAGAAGTTTGAGAATTCGATTGTGATAATAGACGAGGCGCACAACCTTGCGAAAAGGGTACGGGACCAATTGTCTTCATCCACTAATAATTTCTATTTGGGGAAACTGGACAAGGAGACGCGGGCGCTCGGGTTCAAGACGAATCTGGAAAGCGCTTTTTCGAAATGGGCGCGGGAGGAGCTTGGGGATGCACGCGAAAAATTGGTTTCGCGGGATGGGTTCTATTCCATTCTGGAGAAATTGGAAGGCAAGCCGGAAGAGCTAATGGACATGTTTGCGGAGCTGGGCTTCCAGTTCGTGGAGCGCACGGGAAGGAAGAGCCATGCATTGAGGTTTGCGAAATTCCTGGAGAGGTGGAACGAGAACGATAGGCGGGAGACGGTAAGGATTTTGCGGAAGACGATGCGGGGGTATGTGTTGTCCAAAAAGTTCCTGGACCCGAGCGTTTCGACGTCTAAACTAAACGAAACCCATTCTTCAATTTTGATGAGCGGAACTCTTCTTCCCCTGGAGATGCACAGGGATGTGCTGGGGCTGGACCCGGCGAGGTGCATCCTGAGGAGCTACCCTTCCCCATTCCCGGAGAAGAACAGGATGAACATATTGCTGGAAGGATTTACTACGCGGTATTCGAAAAGGAGCGCGGACGAGTATTTGCGCATGGCGAGGATGATAGATAAGATTGCGGCGGAGACCCCGGGAGGGGCGGCGGTGTTCTTCCCTTCATATAATGTTTTGCAGGGGGTGGTGCCCCTGATGAAAAGCGAGAGGATGCTAGTGCAGAAGGAGAAGATGAGGCCCTCGGAGGTCGGGGCGATGCTCAAGGATTTTGCAAAGGGAGGGGTGCTGTGCGCGGTGCAGGGAGGGAGCATGGCAGAGGGGATAGACTACGCGAATGGGGAAATCAAATGCGCGGTGGTTGTGGGCGTCGCGCTGGAGGAGATGAGCATGGAGGTGGACGCGCTCATAGATTATTATGACGAGAAATTTGGGAGGGGGTGGGATTACGGGTATTTGTATCCCGGAGTCATAAGGGCAGTGCAGGCTGCGGGAAGGGCGATTAGGAAGGATGAGGACCGTGCAATAGTAGTATATATGGACGAGAGGTTCAGGTGGAAGAATTACAGGACATTGTTGCCGGATGAGAGGTATGCGGTGGCTGAAGACCCTCTCCCTTACATGAGGAAATTCTGGGAAAAATAAAAGAAAACGAATTTTAATGAGTAGGTGAAAAAAGGGAAGCATGAGAAGGCCAGCTTCATTTTTGCTTCTGATTTGTTTATCATTCGCAGCTTGCGGGGACGAGGTGGAGATGAGCCTTCCAGCGGTGAGCGACGGGAGCGGGCTTCTTGTGGACATCTATATGAAAAGCGTGCCGGGGGAGGGGCTGGAGTACGTGGGCGCGGAGCCCACGGTCGGGACGGGCACGCAGGAGTCCCTGAGCGCAGCGGCGGACGTTGCGCGCGTGCTCTCGAGGAAAGGGCATGACTGCGACCTGCTCGTGAGGGTGGACGATTCGGACAGCCCGGGGGGCGTGGAGGGCCCTTCGGCTGGCGCGGCTTTTGTTGTAATGTCCTATTCTATTTTTACGGGGGAGGAGCCGAGGGCGGACGCGACAATCACCGGCGCAATCTCGGAAGGCGGGCAGGTGCTCCCGGTCGGAGGGTTGTACGAGAAGGCGCTGGGCGCGAAGGCGAGCGGCTTCAGGTATTTCATAACGCCGCTGCAGAGCGTTGAGGAAAAACTGATGCTGCGGGGCATAAGCGGCATAACCATAAGGGAGGTGGAGAACGCGAACCAGGCGGTGGAGTTCTTCTTCGAGGGAAAAATCCCGCCGGAAAGGCCGCTGGAGATGGAGGTGGAGCCGCTCGGGAACCTCACCCCGTACGAGGGGGAGAGGGTCCCGGCGATGGGCGGGATAGTGGACGCGCTCATTGCGAACGAGAGGGACGCGATCGGGGGCATAGGGGACCCCGCGGTGAGGGAGTATTTCGAAAAGAGGGCGGAGCAGCACGAGGAGGTCTACGCGCTGGGGTATGATTATGCGGCCGCGAACAACGCGTTCCTGGCGGGCATATCCGCCGCGGCGGTGGCCGAGGTGGAGGACCCGGACATGGATGCGAAGAAGAGGGAGGTGGAGGGGTGCCTGGATTCGCTGGAGAAGCCGCAGGCCACGGTGGGCAATTTTGAGTGGGTTATGGGCGGCGAGGCGCGGGAGATGAGGGCCAGGAGGAATTACGAGAAGTATGCGGACTTGGAGCCGGAAACAAAGGATGAGGAATATCTGTTGGTCTACCAGATGGGGTACAGCAAGGCGTGGTGCGAGGCGGCGAAGGCCATGTATGCCGCTGGGAATGATTCCGGCGCATTGATAGACCGGGCCAGGATGAGGGACATCGCCGGGGATTTGCTGAATTATACGGAAAACTACGGGGAGTGGCAGGAGTACGCGGACACGGGTGCAGAGCTTTATGAGAAGGGGATGTACGCGGGCGCGATATATGAGCTGGCTTTCGCCAAGAGCATGTATGAGGGGGAGAAGGACATGGACGGGGGGGCGACCGAAGGGGATTACGAGGAGCTTGTGCGGAACGAAAGCACGAGCGTATGGGGCAAGGTTTTCAGGGCCCATTCCTCCTACCTGTACCAGCTCGATGAGAAGCAGGACGCGTACAGGATGGCCGTTTTCGCGAGGGACATGGACGGGGTGGCCCGGGAGCTCTCCGCGGCCAACCTGACCGAGCTGGTGATCGGAGGGGGGGAAGAGGAGGAGTGCTGCCCGTGCGACAACGGGAGCCCGTGCATGCCGGCGTTTGCGCTGCTGCTTTTCCTGTTTGCCGCGGTTGGTGTAAAAAGATAAAAAATGTAAGGTAGAAATAGAGGCGGCGATCGTGGATGGCTAAACTCACACCCCGGGATATCGGCGCCCTCATTGAAGTGAGGAAAAAGGTTGCAGAGCTCTCGTACAAAAAGGGCAGGCTGCAGCGCTCCGGGGACGCACGCGAACTGAAGGAGGTGGAGGACGAGCTGGGCCGCCTCGGGGAGAGGAAGGCCGCCCTCGAGAGGAAGGTGGGCGGGATGGAGATATTCGTGCCATTCCAGAAAAGACTGGAGGAGCTGCAGGCGAAGATTTCCGCGCACGATGACGAGGATGTGGCCGCGGCGATGAGGGCGAAGGAAGGCGAATTGTACCAGATGCTTAAGGAGAAGGGCTCCATACTGAAAAGAAACATGGAGGCGAGGAACGAGATTGGGAAGCTAATCATAATGATCCAGACCACATATCCCGCCCTCCGGGCGAAGATTGTGGAGGCGGTGAGGGAGGGGAGGGCGCCTGAGATGGAGGTTGCGGAGCTCGGGGGAAAGGAGGGCAGGATAGTGTCCTCATTGAACAGGATGGGCATAAGCTGCAGGGTCAGGGATGGGAGGATCGCCCCTTCGGAAGAGGCCTGGTGCGAGGCGAAGGTGCTCCTCAACAATGTGCACATATGGATTCCGCGCGAGAATTTCGAGAAGTTCACGCAGAACGAGGCGGAGATGGAGCTGGTGGGCATAAAGCTGCAGGTGAAGAACGCCGAGAAGCAGGTTAAGACTTTCGACGAGGCGGAGATGAAGGTGTTCAGGGACCTGCAGGTGAAATACATAGATTTGCTCAAGGTGAGGAAGGACATCACGGAAATTTACGAAAAGGAGTTCGTGGGGCTAGAGCTTGCGTGAGACGTAGGGGCCGTCCCTCTTGTAACCTTTTGAGAAGTAGTAGGGCTTAACTCCTACGCCGCTTATTATGAGCATCTTCCTGTAATTGTAGTCCTCTTCTGCGATTCTTTCCGCCTCCTGCAGGAGGAGGGAGCCGAAATTCCTGTGCTGGGCCCTCCCTTCCTTCCCTATGGGGGCCTCGGAGCCGTAGACGTGGAGCTCGCGGATGAGGGCGGTTTCTTCAGTGATTTCTTTCCTGAATGGATTATGCGGAATGCGGAGGCGTATGAAGCCAATTAGTTTGTTTTGGGATTCGTAGGAAAGGAAGAATTCCTCCCCTCCGGAGGCGCGGTATTTTATGCAACTGAGTTCGGCGTCCCTGGGGGAGATGTCTCTTTCCCGTATCTCCCTTGCGCGGATTTCCATTTGCGGGATGCCGGCCTTCTTCGCCTCGCGCTCCACAAGTTCGCGGAGGTTGCTTTTTTCCACCCCTGCGCCTATGAGGGGGAGGGGGATGTCGCGCTGGATGCGCATTATGCGCACATAAGAGGGGATGTATCTGTAGGCCTTGGAGATTACCTTTGCCGCTTTTTCCGCGGAATAGGGTTCGTACTCTCCTTTTTTCCACATTTCGTATAGTTTTGTCCCCGGAATTACTAATGTGGGATAGATTTTGAGCATGTCCGGCCTGAAGCGGGGGTCGGAAAAGAGCGTTTTGAACATCAGGATGTCCTTTTTCTCATTTGAGCCGGGGAGGCCGGGCATCATGTGGTAGCAGACCTTGAACGCGGAATCCTTCAGTAGGGAGGTGGCGGCCTCCACCTCTTTTACCCCGTGTCCGCGGTTTATTTTTTTGTATATTCTGTCGTCCGGGTGCTGGACGCCGAGCTCGACACGGGTTGCGCCGTATCCCAGCATCTCGCTTATCTCATTTTTTCCGCAGAGGTCCGGGCGGGTCTCGATTGTGAAGCCGACCACGCGGCTCTTCGCCTTTTCGTTCAGCATTTTGGCGGCGGAAAGGGATGGGGATTTCTTTCCGTTGAAGGCGTCGTAGGCGGATTTCACGAAGGGGCGCTTGTAGCGGGAAGGCATGGAGAGGAAGGAGCCGCCCATGAGGATCAATTCGCATTTGGAAATGGGGTGGCCGGTCTCGCGGAAATGGCGGAGGCGGGTGTGCACCTGCACCGAAGGGTCGAATTTGGACTGGCGGGCGCGCAGGGCGGCTGGCTCCTCCCCAGTGTAGCTCTTGGGCGCATTTCCGGTGTAGGGGCAGTAGATGCAGGACCATCTGCAGGAGCCTTCGGGCCGGACCATTATCGCGACCGGAGTTACTCCGGAAAGGGTGCGCATGGGGCGTTTCTGAAGGATGGAGCGTATCCGGGGGGTGAGCCTATTCTTCGGGAAAGAGGCGAGGATTTCGGAGTTCCGGGGGAAGGATGGGATGCGGAATTTCCTTGCGGCTTCCAGTTTTATCTTCTGGAAATCCTTCCTGCCTGAGAAAAGCTGGGAAATTATGTATTTTATTGCCTCTTGCATCAGATTACCAAAGATTGGAGATTATGCCCGCGAGGGCGTACACCGGGGCCTCGAATATGGGGAATAGCAATGCGCCGTTTATCGTCGCCTTGTAGTCGGAGAGCACATCCGGGACCGCGCGCACGGTGATGCCCGCCTCCTCCCTCACTGCGGGCGCGTTG
>JAXDAS010000127.1:0-14416 GCA_034679605.1 Microcaldota archaeon | reverse complement strand
GCTCTTCACATGCTTGAAGTAGCCAGGAGGGCCGGTGAACCTCCCCCCATGCGAGGGATAATCCGCCCCATTCCTTCTCCAGAAGTCCGGAGTGTCCGTGGTATAGGAGTAGGTATCCTCGATTATTGCGAGGGATTCCGCATCCTTCCCGATTATGTAAGCCGCGGCTCCGCAACCAGTAGAGTACTCAAGCGCATCCCCCGGCCTTCCCTGGGAAGTGTCCGAGCCAATCGCCATCCCGTATTCCATCATTCCTGAGCCCACGAGGCCCATGCACATCTGTATTCCGGCAGTTCCAGCCTTGCAGGCGAATTCCAGGTCCGCCGCAGTGAGTTCAGGTGCGGCCCCAAGCGCCTCAGCCACAATGGTGGCCGTAGGTTTCACCGCATAGGGATGGGATTCGCTCCCCACATAAAGCGCCCCGAGCTTTTTCGGAGAGATGCCCGCCCTCTGGACCGCAATCTTCGCGGCCTCAACCGCGAGCGTGGCCGCATCCTCATCATTGGACGCAACAGCCTTCTCGTGCACCCCGAGCCCGTTCTTTATGCGGTCCGGGTCCTCTCCCCAGACCTTTGCAATCACTTCGCTCTTTATCCTGTATTTCGGGACATACGCCCCGTAGCCAACAATTCCGACCATAGAATCATTCCGTTCTCCGTTTTCTGCTTCCAGTTTCCCGTTTCGTCTCTGTTTTCTGCTCCTCTACCGGCTCATTCTTCACCGGTATCATCTGCAGCTTTGAGAAAAAGAGCGGTTTCCCGTAGGTTTTCTGCTCCATATAATCACCTAAATCTTGTTCAATCTCTCCTTTATCTGGCTTACTTCCAGGTTGGTTGCAATCAGAGGAACCTGCTCCTTCTCCGCAATCTTCACCGCCAGTTTGTCCACCTTCTTCTTGTCCAATCCGTGGAGAATGACCGCGGAGGGCTTGGACGGGCTGAGCCTTATGACCACCATCGGGCTTCTCCCAGTGGAAACGCCCGTAAATATCATCGCCCTCTCATTCATGTTCCCGTAAATCCCGGTAAAGAAGTTGGAAGGCATCTCCAGAATCACCTTTATGGAGTCTATGAGGGTATACCCGTACAATTTCTTCCCCTCCAGCATCCCTTCGCCGAGTATTACCTCGCCCCCAATCAGTTTGATGAAGTCGGAAAGGTCCACGCTCCGGGCGAACTCGTGCACCTCGAAGTATTCCTCGGTGGAGCTCTTCCCCTCGTTCAGCTTCTGGGAAATCCCCCCTCCCTTTGCCGCATCCAATTCCAGGAGCGCGTTCACGAACCTCTTTATGATTCCAGCGCCCGGGGATTTTCTCCTGTTGCTTTCGTAGTCGCTAATGGTAGAAACACTAATCTTCAGGTGCTTGGAAAGCTCGGCCTGGGTTATCCCGAATATCTCTCTCCACTTCTTCATGGTGGAGCCCGGGTCCTCGGAGAGGCTTATCTCCCCGGCTATCTTCATTTTCAGCTTATCCATTGTATCACTTGTTTTCATTTTGGGTTTCCAGTTTCCCGTTTTCTGTTTCGGGTTTCCGGAAACTCCCACCACTAATGCTTTACCGGAGATTATTTCATCCGGAACGCTATATAAAGCTTCCTTTTAGCCATATATGACTACGTCTAAAGTCGAACTTCAGTATACGGTTTGCGCATATTTTACATGAATCGCAAGGATGCAGTCCATCGAATTTAACCATAAAATTCAACCTTTGATTACTGGAATTACCGGAATCCAACCCCGCCCCTCTTCAAAAAGGAAAAATTAACTACCGAACACATGGAGCTTGTAAAAACCTTGAAGCTCAAAATAGGTCCCATTACAAAGATCAAGAAGGCAATTCTTCTCAGAGAGTTTAGCGAGTTTCAGAAAGCAGTAAAATTCTCTAGCGATTTCATAGACCAGAATAAGATATATTCTCTAGGCGAGTTGAGCAGGCAGTTATACACCTTGGGAGCAATAAAAAAAGCAGCATCTTTGTATTCTGTAAATTATCAAATGGCTTTCAAGGAGGTATTGAAAATAAAAAGGAAACACAGAAGAGCGAAGATAGGGGTACTTCCCCTCGCTTTACGTAACGATTCTTTCGCAGTAAAAAGGTCGGTTTCAAAGAATTTTAGTTATTTCATAAGTGCGCTCCACCTTCTGCAGTCGCTCCACCATGCCGTCGTAGGGCGGCCTTCCACGTATTCTGCTCACCCGCGCCTCGTCGGTTTTGCAAATAATCTCCCTCTTTCCTTCAACGGGCGGGGCACGCATTATCCTGAGCATAATGTAATAATTAATGGTAAGAAGTGTTTAAAAAGCGTTCCATATGGAGAAGTAGCTATTTCTCGCTCGCCCTCTCGCACGTCCCCATCTTCCGCTCCAGCACGCGCGGGTTCCCGCCCAGCTCCCAGGCCCTCTCGTATTCCTTCTTCGCAAGCCCCTTCACCGCGGCTTCCGAGATTGCGCCGTGCCTCGCTCCGGCATAGAGATAGTCGCCGGCCTCCTCGTGCATCCTGCCCGCCCTCCGCGGGTCCCTCTTTTCGCAGAGAACGGCCGCGAAGGAAAGCGCCTTCCCCGCCTCAACAAGCAGGTCCGCCCTCTTCATCTCGGAATCGGCCTTCCGCGAAGCCGAAAGGAAAGAGCCGAACGCCCTCTCCGCGGCCCGCTCCGAGCGACGCGGGTCCCTGTTCCTCAGCCTGATAGCGCAGCCCATCAGCCCTTCGGCTTCCCCTGCCAGCTCCTCCCAGGGCGGCTTCCCAAGCGGTCCCCTCCTGCGCCTGGTTCTCCTGGAATGCCTTCCCCTTCCGGCTTCCAGAGTTCGGGCTTCCGCCATCCAAATCCCATCCCCAATTCAATGTCCCAAATAACCCTGATAGACAGTTTCAGATGGGTTCATGGAATATTCCCTTTCCTTTTTTGCTTTCTCCTCCAGCATCCTGGCCCTCTCAGGGTCTGTTTTCCTCACAAGCTTCGCGGCAAGCCGGTATTGCGCAAGGGCATCGCCATGCCTGTCCCCGGCGTGGTACGCGTCGCCCGCCCTCTCGCGCAATTCGGAGGCCTTCGCGGGATCCCTGGCCCTTCCCGCCGCCTTTGCGAATATGTTCCCCGCCCGGTCCTTGAGCCAGGTATGCGTGAAGTGCTCCCCTGCCCCGGCAAGCAGCCTTAACGCCCTTTCCGAATTTGCGGGCCTAATCAATCCTGCTGCATATTTCAGTATGTCGCCCGCCTTTAAATGCTCCCTTCCGGGTTCGTTCGCCCATCTCACAAGGGCCGCGACAATCCTGTCCCTGGAAGCCGGGTTCAGGCGTATTGCACGGTTGAAATGGCTTCTCACATCCCATACCGGGCGGTTAGCCTTGATGTCATTGTTTCCCGCCCTCTCGTAGAGTTCGGAAGCCCGCAGCTTGTCCCTCCTTACAAACATCAACGCGGCATCTGAGAACTCCACCGCGGCAATTTTATGCCTCCCATCGTGTTCGTGGCCAAGAATCCGGAGTATCCTCTTTCTCTCCTCCGGGCCCAGCCCGTCAATCAGGTTTCCCCTCCTGCGCGGAGCCCTGCCAATGGCATGGGAATGAACCCGCGCTTCCATGATTCTTGCTTGTTCAGCCATATCAAATCCCCCTATTTCTTGCCCATCCTGGCTCTCCAATCCAGCAGCTCCCACTCGCCGCCGAGCGAATCGGGCCACCAGAGCCTTTCGCGCTCCTCCGAAGCCTGCGCAGGCCCCTCCCCGCCCTTCCCCTCTTCGCCAATCAGCTTGTAGGTCCTGACCAGAACCTCCGCCTTCTCCACATAGCCGCCCTTTATCCATAGGGAGGCGACCCTGGATGCCGCCTCTCTCACATCCTCATCGGAAAATCCCCTCGTGTTTATCATTACCGCGGGGTCGGACGAGGTTATCCTCCTGCACAGGACGGCTATCGTCCGGTCCTTCCGGACATCCTCCAGCTCCGGGTCGGAAAATCCGGACCTGCGCGGAGGAGGGGCCGCGCTCTTGTGCGAATGCGCATTGGCTCCGTCCCCGGCTTCCGCGGATTTTGGCCGCACCATGCGTGCCACCTACCTTCCGGGAGGCGCGGGCGGCAGGCTCGATGACCTCACATCGCTGTCGTTAAGCCCGTACGTCTTCATGAGTGCCCTTGCCTTCTCCTCGTATCCGTTCGCCATCCAGCAGCGGGCGAGGCTGCAGGCCGCGTCCCTGATGTCGAAATCGTCGCATCCGAGGATGTTCTCTATTCTCTTGTCCGGCCCTGCGCGCATTATGTGCCCTTCGATAACCACTTTCATGGGGCTGCTGCCCCCTCTCACCCTCCTAACCATCAGTTCCCCGGAAGGCCGCTCGGCCCCGGAATCCTTCTCAATCGCACGCGCCTCTCCGCTTTTAGTCAAAGGTGCCATAGAATTCCCCTATCCCATTTGTGCAAAAAGTTTTATTAATCAGATTATACGCGCTTATACAACAGAACTACAGTTCCTGCAAATCCAGTCCGATCTCCTGCCCCATCGCACGCGTCCCTATGCCCATATGGTCCAGCGCATCCCTGCACCCCCTTATGGAATCCAGGAGAAGGGAATGCGCGAACTCCCAGCGCCTCGCCAGATAGTCCATGTCCGTGCGGGTTTCGGAGAGGAAATCCTCCGCAACTTCCAGCGAAACGCGGGAGGTGCTGCTGCACCCGGTGAAATCGTAATCCCTGTACCGCGAGGACCTTTCCCCCGCCGAGACCAGCTTTTCGAGGAGCCCCTTCAGGTTCTCCACGTCCCTGCGCATGTTTTCCAAAGAATCCCGGGAAGGCGCCGTGCTTCCGAGGAAAAGCGGGATTTCCCTCCCGTCGTTTGCGGAAACTATGGAAGGCCCGCCGTTCCCGCGCACGCAGGAAGGAAGGGCGAGAAGAACAGCCGAGGCCAGGGTTCCGCGGAGGAATTCCCTCCTGCTGATTTGCGAAGGAGCATCGCCTCTGAAAGTGTGCATAATTACATTTATGTGTAAAAGGATTTATTATTCCTTGCCCGCCGCCCGTATCTCCGAAGAAGCGTCCTCGAGTATCTCGGTGACGCTCGCAAAGGTGACCTCCGCAATATCCACGGCCGCGCACGCCCTCCGCGCCAACACCCTCATGTCCTCGTCCCCGCGCGCCTCAATGATGCCAGTTTCCAGATTGTACATCCTCTCCTTTATCCCCAAAAGGGCGTTTTCCGCAAAGACCATGTGCGCGTCCATCACGAAACGGATGGTAAGCCCGCCACGCGCCTCCGGGGAAAGCGCCTCGAGATCTGCCTCCACCTCCCCGAGCCTTCCGAGCAGGAGCCCGTAAATCCCGGAAATTCTATCCAATGCGGTTTGTACTGCAGCCCGCGCCTCTCCTGCGCCCGCATTCGGGGCGATGCATTCATAAACCGGGGTTTGGGAGGAGGCGCATCCGGCAATGGCTGGCTCAAGCAACGCAAACGCCACGCGAGAAGAAGCGATGAGATTCCTTCCCCAACCCGCCTTTTGCATGTATTTGTTTATGTGGGTTCATGCTTTTAACCGCTCCGCCGCCGGATTTAATATCCTTTCCAAAGAAGGATTAGGAGGTGATTTGAAATGGCAAGAAGCCCGTTGATGGCGTTGGTGATGGCGTGCATACCGTTCGTGGGCATCTACCTCCTCTACAGGTGGTGGGTGGAGCTCAAGGCGGCTACGAACGCCGACTACGACCCGGTGATAAGGACAGTACTGATGTTCATCCCGTTCGCGAACATATACTTCCTCTGGAAGATATTCTCGGACACCGAGAAGGCGGCCATGGCGAAGGGGAAGGGCGGTTTCATGCTCGGGGCGACGGTAATGTACGTATTGTCGTTCCTCCTGCTCGGGATTCCGTTCCTGTACATGTTCTACAAGAACCAGGACCTCCTCAACGCAATAGAGTGAATTCCTTTACTTTTTCTTTCTGTTTTTCCTTTCCATCATATTTTTATATTCCCGAAGCCCAATGCAACCCATGGACGAGATAAAGGATTTCAGGTTCCAGAAGGCGCCGAAGCTTTCAGAGCTCATAAGCGCTTACGGAGATGCGGGCTTCCAGGCCACGGAATTATCCAAGGCAGTGGAAATGATGAAAAAAATGAAAAAGGAGAAATGCACCGTATTCCTTGCGTTCACCGCGAACATGGCGGCCTCCGGGTTGAGGGGGATTTTCGCCCAGATGGTGGAGAGGGGATGGGTGGATGCAATCATCACCACGGGCGGCTCCCTGGATCACGACATGATTAAGGCATACAATTCATACTTCCTTGGCTCCTTTTCCGCGGACGACGCGAAGCTGCACCAGGAGGGAGTGAACAGGATTGGAAACATCCTGGTCCCGAACGATAGATATGAACTATTGGAGGAGAAGCTGAAGCCCGTATTCTCCGAACTTGCAAAGCGCTCGCCGGTCTCCCCTTCCGAATTCGCGTTCGAGATGGGGCGGGTTATTGAGGGCGAGGGCTCCTTCCTAAGGCAGGCTTACAAGAGAAAGGTCCCGGTGTTCTCCCCGGGAATAACCGATTCCGCAATCGGCCTCCAAACCTATTTTGCGAAGCAGAAGCACAGGGAATTTGCGATAGATGTGACCAAGGATATGAAGGGACTGGCGGACCTCGTGCTGAATGCGGAGAAAACGGCGGCAATAGTCCTGGGAGGAGGCATATCCAAGCACCACACAATAGGGGTGAATCTTCTCCGCGGCGGATTGGATTACGCATTATACGTTTCCACATCCGAATCCTATGACGGGAGCCTGAGCGGCGCCCCCGCGTCCGAGGCGGTGAGCTGGGGCAAGATCTCGGAAGGGGGAAAGCACGTTACAGTACGGGCGGACGCGACGCTTGCATTCCCGCTAATCTGGTACGCAGCGCAGGAATTCCCCTTGTGACTGCACACAACTCATTGCGTTCCTGCTTCCACCCTGAAGGCAGTTTCAAGGGGAATAGCAATTCATTTAACTTTTCCGAAAGATACCCACACGGGGTAGCGTATGTACGATGTGCTCGCAGCTGTGATTTCCGGAGGAGCGATAAAGGTAGTGGACTTCATCGAGGACGAGCGAGCCGGGAAAGGCTTCATAAAATGGATCATGGCTCTCGTCGCGGGGCTCTCTTATTCATTTTTGCTTTCCTTCTCCCCCGCCGCCTCACTTTTCCTGGCCATAATCGCCGCGCAGGTGTTCATGGCGAAGGTGGACAGGGTGGCGCACGGTTTGGCGGTCATGGTGGCGGTTGTGCTTTCCCTATTCTACGGGATAGGCGCGATAGACATGTGGTACCTGCTCGCGTTCTTCATGCTCGCGTGCATAGACGAGATCCCGCTTACGGGCGACCTGGCGCGGCTGGGCGAATACCGCCTGTGGCTCAAAGGGGGCGCCCTCTGCATAGGCCTGATTACCGGGGCCTGGGCCTACTTCATACTGCTGATGGCCTTCGACATGGCGTACCTTGCGGCCGCCCACTACATGGGCGAGAGGATAAGGCCGATGCGCAGGAGATAAGCTTATATTCCTATTTTTTGTTTATTCGCCCTGAGACCGGTCCCATGGGCACATACATAAAGGGAAAGGCGGCCAGATTCATATCCTTCAGGCAGGAGCGGCCACGCCCGGGGCTTAAGGGAGTGGATCCGGAGGACACCAGCGAGTTCCCAGTGCAGGCCCCCTTCGTGGCGGGCATAAGGCACAACCGCTCCTCCATCGCGCCGCCTGAGCCGGCACGGGCCGCGCAGAAAACGCAGGCGAGGGGAAGCCTGGACGAGATAACGCACGAGTTCCCTTTGCAGAAAAGAAGGGGCGAGAATCTTCGCGGGGTGGAGATGATGGAGATATGGCTGGTCCAGCACCGGCTTTCAGGCAGGCTTGGCGACATTTTCCCGGAAATGTCCTATATTGCACTGATGGGGCTGAAATTCAGGCTGGAGCTCGCGGCAAGGGACGCCAGGGCCGTTCCCGACGGGATGAGCCCCAAGCGGGAGTTCTTCGCCAGGCTTCCCGGAGAGCTCCTGGGCGCCGCCAGGATGATGTACAGGGCGGTGGACTGCTCCCCGCGCATGTTTTAGTGCATAATTTTATATTCTTTTTTGAATTAAAGTGGATGCAAGTGCGAAAATGGAATCATCGTCCCCAGTGCCGTCACAGCCGCCAGCAAGGGAATTGCGTGCGCATTCCACACCTAATTTTCCGCATCAAAGAAAAAGCAGCAGGCCCCCCATAAGCCCTACAATGGAGATGCCGGCGATGGAGGAGATAAGGAGGCCCCCAATACCAACTTCAAGGCGGCAGATGGAGCTTGAAACCATTGGCAGGATAGTTGCGAAGCTCATGCCTGAACTATCGAAGGAGGAGAGTCTAAAGCTGGGTGAGGCTGCGGAGGCAGCGGGAAGGGTGGCAGGAATAAGCCCAAAGACGGAGTTCATTGCGAGGCTGGAGAACGGCCTTTTCACCCTTGTTCTGGAAACCTACCTGGAGATGGGGAAGTAGATTTTCAGGCGTGATTAGTGCAATAAATTTACCTATTTCACACCTCAAAATGTATTTGCAAGGCGATAGTATGGAATCGAGTGGCGTAGTGACCAGCATCCGAGAGCCTAGAATCCCAAATGCGTCTAATTTTGAAGGAAGAAAGAAGGTTATTACCCCTCGGCTTGGGGAGATCGAGGCGGCTCTGCCCGCGAGGGCGCCGCACACGAGGGAGGAAATAGTCAAATTCCAGCGGCTGGCAGTGGAAATAGTGGCTTCGAAGCTCAGTGAGGGGCTTTCCGCGCTGGACGCCCGCGACATAAGCGATGCCGAGGAAAAGGCAAAGAACGTGAAGGGGACATGGCCGAAGGCGGAGTTCCTTTTCATGCTCAAGGACGCGGGGCTTTTCAAAAAGGCGTTGAAGCTTTTTGAGGAAGTTGAAGCGTTCAGGGCTGTGGCCTGATTATCGGAAACCCGGTTCCCAAAGAATTTAATTCCCTCCAGCGCAAAATATGCGCGTATGGAGTTCTCGTTTTCTTCCAAATACCCCTTCACCTCCGAAGCGAAACAGAAGGTGGACTCCTCGTCACTTGAGCTCAACGATGAAATCATGGAAAGGGCGGTGCAGCGGGTGGTCTCCGCGCTAAAGGGGGAGGGGGCGCCGGCCTACAGGCTGCACCCATCCGACGAATTGCTCGAGCTGGGCTCCTATGCGGCCGCGAGGATGATGCTCGCCCATCTGAGGAATAGGTTCCTCACCGGGAGGTTCGCGGTCGCCGAGGCGAAGAGGGCCTCCTCGTTCATGCGCTCGGATTCAGAGGAAAACCTTAGAAAGCTTGGAGATGAGCTGGGCATAACCCCGGCCGAATCCGAAGGGAAGCTCGTGCTACCTGTTGCGCAATACGTCTCCTTTTCCCCGCGCTCGGTGGACTACAGGCTCATCTTCAGGAACGTTTCCAACGGATATGTGGAGGTGAGGAGGCCGGAGGTCATAAGGCTGATGGAGGAGGCGGTGAAGACCAGGATGGAGGAATTGAAGCACATCCAGAACCCGCCGAAAATAATCCAGGAATATTCGAAAAAGCTCATGGCGCTCGTGCCCAAGGAGGCGGTGATGAAGATGAGCTTCAGGGAGGGGGACAACCCCCCCTGCATAGAAAGGCTCCTGGAACAATTGAAGGAGCATCAGAACCTCAACCACCAGGCAAGGCTCGCCCTCGCGATTTACCTGCTCACAAAGAACGTCTCCATAGGGAAGGTGCAGTCCATCTTCTCCAATTTCCCGGATTATGACGAGAAGAAGACAAAATACCAATTGGAGCACATAGTGAAGAGGGGATATTCGATGCCCGCGTGCGCGACTTTGCTGAGCTACGGGCTCTGCGTCGCGGACTGCAGGATAGGCACGCCATTAAGGTGGAAGGGAAAGGTGAATGCTTGGACGAAAAGGAAAGGCAGTTCATCCTGAGGCGCTTCTCGGAGTATTACCGGAAGGCGGACATAGAAGTGCCCAGCGTGGAGCAGAGGGAGTTCGGCATAGGCGGCTTCGACAAGAAGATAGAGTCCAGGCACATGGGCTTCGAAAGCAACGCGGCGCTGCAAAATTATCTCATAAGGGATACCCCCCTCTACATCTCCCATTCAACAGCTTACTACAAGTTCCCGAAGGCCACCCCGATGGAGCACAAGGGGTGGGGCGGGGGCGACCTCGTCTTCGACTTGGATGTCCACGGCGGGCTTTTCCTCACGAGGGAGGAGCAGGAGAAGGTGAGGGACGACGCGATAAGGCTGGTGGAGGATTTCCTCCTGTCGGATTTCGGGGTGAGGAGGGACAGCCTCAAGATGGTCTTCTCAGGGAACCGCGGCTACCACGTGCACGTGAGGGATCCCGCCTACAGGATGCTGGGGGGCGAGGCGAGGAGGGAGATAAGCGACTACGTGGCCGGGAAGGGGCTGGACTACAGGAGCTTCTTCTCCTCCCCAGAGGAGGACAAGTGGAAGATTTACGGGCCCAAAGAAGGGGACAGGGGCTACAGGGGGCGGTTCTACCGGACGGCGGCCAAGGTCCTGGATGAGAACCCCGCCGCCATACACAGGAGGCTCCTCAAGCCGGAGGAGAAAGCGCTTCTAGGGGAGGGGATGCGCACCGGCCTCTGGAGCAAGACCAGCATAAAGGACATAGTGGATAGGATGGAGGTGGTCGCCAAGATGCTGCCCGTGCAGTGCATAGAGGTGGACACCGGCGTCACGATAGACACGAAGAGGCTAATAAGGGTGCCCAACACCCTGCACGGCTCCACGGGGCTTGCCGCCAAGGAGCTCAGGTCGCTGGACGGGTTCGAGCCCTACCGGGACGCGGCGGCATTCGGAAAGGAGCCCATAAGGATAGCTGCGCTGCAGCCTGTGCCCGCACAGGAGTTCCTCGGCTCGACGATGGAAAAGATGGAGAAGGGGGAGCAAAAGGAGGTCCCCCTCTCATACGGAATGTATCTGCTCCTGAAAGGGGCGGCTACTCTTTCTTTGAAAGGCGGGGCGGCGCAATCGGGGCCGGCAGCCTGACCAGCTTCGAGACGACCACGCCCTCTATGCTCGCGATGTAGTTTATGGAGTTCAGCACGGAAAGCTTGTACTCCTGGGGCGTGTCCTTCTTATCCTTCCAGGCCTTCCTGACCTCGTCCGCGGCCTTCTTGTCCACGCGATCGGTTATCCCGCCGGCCACCACTATCCTGCCGACACCGTCAAGGTATTCTGCCGTGAACTCGTAGCCCACGTCCAGGTCCTCTCCCTTGCCGCCGACATCCTTGATGTCGATCTGTATCTTGAGCCCCTTGCTGGGCCCGTCCTTCTCCCTAATCGCCTCGACTTTCGTCACCCTAGAGTTCACTATCATTTCATCCACCTCTTGTCTGGTTTAAGCAGTTAAGGTATTCCGGGGTCTGCCTCCAGCCGCAGCTTCCCCCCATGCAGCCGCACGTCGTCTGCGCAAGGCACGCGTATTCGGGCACGTATTCGCATGTGGTCATGGTCCCGTTGGCCTGCGAAGCCGGCAGGCAGAGCTGGGACGAGCATCCCGCGCGGGCGCAGTCCAGGTCGCTGGTGCATTCGCCCGTGCCCGTGGAGTTGAGCGAAAGGCACTGCTGCTTCAGCCCCGCATCGGCTATCAGTTCGCAGAATGAGGGATCCTTCATCCTGTCCGCGAACTCTATGTGGCAGGTGTCCTTCACGCTCGGGCTTACCTTGCCGCACACGGATGGGTCCCTCGCCACGAGGCCCGCGTTCAGGAAGCAGAAGTCCCTCTCGGACACTATCTCCTCGCAGAGCGCCGGGTCCCCCCACGCGACCGCGGCCTCGGCTATGCACCTGTCGGAGTTGTTCGCGCCAAGGCAGGCGAAATACTCGTCGGTCTTCTGCTTCGCGTTGGAGTATATGGCGTAAAGGTTCGAGTCGTCCGAGAGGTTTTGCGGAACCTCCACGTCCATGCCCGTTCCCCATTCCACGCCCGTGGTCTCGGACTCTATGAGGGTGTAGACGCCAAGGTCAATGAACTCTATCTTCTTCCGGTACATCTCGTAATCTTCCGGGTCCACGCACATGGTGTAGTTGTACTGCTTGGAGCGGAGGACCAGCGGGCTGCTCGCGGACAGGCCCATGTCGTTGAGCTGGGCGACCGTTAGGCCGGAATAGTCTATATGGTACCTCATCTCGGTGCACGCGCGCCCGTTCACCTCTCTCTCCTCGCTACCCTCGAAGACCAGGCCGCCGTAGGCATGGAGCTTCCTGTTCATGTCCGCGGTCATGCGCAGGGCCTCGTCGTCGTATAGCAGCCTGCCCAGCTCGTTCGCATAGGAGGCGAAGCGGGAGCTGCTGTTTATGGGCGCGCAGGCCTCCTCCCCGAGGTGCCTTATGCACAGTATCGTGGAATTGGCCCCGAAATAGGCCCATCTCTCGTAGGCGGGGTCCCTCTTGTGCACGTATTGGAGTTCCCCCTTCCTGGAGGCCGTGACGTCCATCCAGTAGCCGTTCTCGTAGGTTTCCCTGTATGAATATGTGTAGTCGCCGACCCCTATGGGCTTCTCTATGGCGCGGAAGTAAAGCTCGCTAAGGTTCGTCCCGTGCTCCTCCCCCCCGTGCCCTCCGGTGCCCCCAAGGGCCTGGGCCGCCATGTAGATGCCCGCGGCCACCACTATGACCACGATTACGGATATTATTGGGTACAATGTGTTCTTGTCCAAAAAATCACCTGCCCGAAACAATCTTTATGATATCAGAGTCTTTTAATACATATTCCTTTCCCACGCGTTTTCCCGTGCGGGCGTCCACCGCGCCTATGAATTTCTTCGCGAGGTCGGTGTGCACCCTCTCCGCGAGGTCTATTGCGGTGCTCCCTTCCCGCATAAGGTGCACGTTCGGGAGGAGGTTCCCCTTCCTGTCCTCCCACTTGTGCTCGTCCTCCACCGGGTAGGCGGCGATCTGGCCAAGGCCCGAGAAAACCAGCTCTTCCAAAGCTTTCTGGACGCCGGTCCCCCCGTGGGAGGAGAGGTAATCGCCCACCTTTTTCAGCGCCTCCCCCTGCTCCTTGCTGGCTTTCAGGATTCTGAAGTCCGAATCCCCCGGCCAGTATTCTATGCTCCCGGCCTTTGCCGCTTTCCTGAGCACAAGCTCATAGAGGGCCGAACAAGGAACCACCTTCTTCCCGTGCAGCTCCTTCTGCAGCGCCTTAACGTCCGCACCGGAGTCCATCTTGTTCGCCGCGACCACCATGGGTTTTTTCTCAAGTATTTTTTTGGCAAACGATATTTTTTCCGCATCAGTCCATTCTATCCTCTCAACGGGGAGGTTCAGCTCCTTCGCTATCCTTTCCGCCTGCGGAAGCGTCACCTTAAGCCCGGTGAGCACATCCGCCATTTCAGCAATCCCCCTCCCCTTCACCTTCTTCCAGTTATTCTCTATTATTGAGTAAATCCACTGCTCAAGCTCAAGCTGAAGGAAGCGCACCTCGTCCGCGGGGTCCGCGTTCTGGGCGGGGTTCCCCTCCAGGTCGCTCCTTCCGGTGCCGTCAACCACCTGTATGAAGCCGTCCGCGGTGCGCAGGTCGTCCAAAAACTGCAATCCCAGGCCGCGGCCCTTGTGCGCCTCGGGAACGAGCCCCGCGACGTCCAAAAGCTTTACCGGCACATACCGAACCCCGTTCTCGCAGGCGGAGTCCTGGGGCGAGCATTTCCTCCCCTTCTCCGAGTGCGGGCATTTCTTCCGCACATGCCCCACCCCGGTGTTCGGCTCCAAAGTAGTGAAAGGATAGGGTGCAATCTTCGCATCAACCATGGTAAGAGATGAGAAGAAGGTGCTTTTGCCCGCGTTCGGCTTGCCCACTATGCCAACAAGAATGGACATGGGAGGATTTTGCCCCGAAAAGCTTAAACTGCGTTCCCTAGTTTGCTTCGTTTCCGATCGCGGCGAGATAACACGCCTGCATGAGCGCGAACTGCATACGGGGGTCGTCCCTCAGGTTCTCCAGCGCCCTGAAGTTGTCTTCCGAAGTGAAGCTCTCGGCAAGCCTTTTCAGGTTTTCCGGCTTTTTCTCCTTCAGCATGGCCTGGAAATAGTTTGCAAAGGGCATCAGCGCCATGGGCCACTTCGAGCCCAGCGCCCCCATCGCATCGGAAAAGCAATCTATTGCCTCCGTAATTCCGTCGCAGCCATCCTTCTCGCAGGCCAGGGTCGCCCTGGCTATTCCAAAGCACTCGTCCGCGAGCTCGGCTATGCGCACGGTGTTCTTCCCCATTGAAGAGAGGGCCCGCATCACGCCAGGGCTGGTGAAGATGCCCGCGTACATGAGCCCCTCCTCAAGGCTCTCCCAGGAGGAGTTGCAGAAATAATAGATGAAGGAATAGAGCGCCTCGGGGCATTTTTCCGCAACGTTCATGCAGCCCCCGAGGAAGTAGCGGAGCATCCCC
>JAXDAS010000126.1:0-7625 GCA_034679605.1 Microcaldota archaeon | reverse complement strand
GTCTTGGACATGAAGTAGAGGAATATGGTGAGGACAACGAACCACACGAAGGTCGCGAGCGGGAACACTATGGCGTACTCAAGGCCGAACTTCACCCTCTCGAAGACCTGGGTCCCGAACCCCCCATGTATCTTCTTCCAGTCCACCTCCATCATGTTCCTGCGGGAGAGGGTCTTCCAGAAAATGCCTATGACCGCGCCGTAGGCGACAATCGCGAGCGCCATCACTATTACGTTGGCGGTGTTCACCCCGTGCTGCGCATGCAGCTGCTAATATATTTCCCCCGCGGCCTCGGCCGCGGCCAGTGTCAGGCTTTCTGCCATGCCCTTGATAATGCGGGAAGGGTTTAATTGGTTTTGTTTGTAACCATGGTTACATCCAATTAATTTTAAACCTTCCTTCAGAAACAGCGGCATGGACGAATTAGGCGTCAACAAGAACCTCCCTGTCCTCAGGCTGAACCGCGCCAGCACCGGCATCTCCCAATTCGACATAATGCTGGACGGGGGATACAAGAGCCCATCCACAATAGCCTTCCTCGGGCCCAGCGGGCAGGGGAAGAGCACGTTCGCCTTCCATTTCGTTTCCGCCGGCATACAGGCCGGCGACAAGGTCCTGTACATAACGACCGACAGGACGCCGGACGAGCTCGAGAAGCTCGCTGGCGAGAGGGGGATAGTGATAAAGTCCGACCTGGTGAAATACCTCGACTGCTATTCCACGACCGCCTCCGCGCAGGCCCAGCCGTCACAGAGGCCGAACGTGGTCCACATAAGCAGCCCCTCCGCGCTCAACGAGCTTTCCCTCGCGATAAACGAGGCGCTTGAGGGCATGGCCGCAAAAAGGCTCCGCGTGGTCTTCCACTCCCTCTCCACGCTTGCCGTGAACTCCCAGCAGGAATCCCTGTTCAAGTTCCTTTCAATAGTGGACGGCCGCCTGAAGAAGGCGAACGCCACCACCCTCCTGCTCGTGGACGAGGGCATGCACGACGAGAAGTTCATAACGATGCTGCGGCACGCGGTCGACACGGAGTTCTCGATAAAAATATCCGGCGGAGAAAAATCCGTAACTAGCCCCGAGCTCCCGCTCGAGGTGCCCATAAGGATAGGGCCGCTCGGGGTTGAGGTGGACTAGATGCTCGAAATCCTGGAGAGGCTGAAGTCCCATGGGATAATGGCCGCGATAATAAGGAGGGACGGCACGGTGCAGGGCTCCAACTTCAACCTCCCGGACGGGGTCGAGAGCATGGCCTCCTTCGGCCTGAACATCGGCGACGCCCTCCTCCGCGAGATGAAGGACGAGGCCGAGGAGCTCATAATCACGACCCCTAGCAAGAACATAATCATAAGGCTCATCGACAGCGAGAACTTCGTAATCACCATTATAACGAGCAAGGAGCAGTACGAATCCTACAAGTCCGTCTTCGAGCCAAAGGAGTGAGCCGATGGACCTCGACTCGGCAAGAAGCTCGCTAATGCGCAGGCCCTTCTTCTGCGACTTGCGGTTCATCCGCGCCTCCTCCCGCACCGTGGGGGTTAAGGACGGGGAGCCGGAGTCCAGGGAGGGCGTGGAGGAGGGGATTGCGGTCCGCGCATTCATCAACGGCTCCTGGGGATTCGCCTCCGGCCCTGCGCAGGATTTCGAGGCCCTGCTTTCCAGGGCGGAGAGGCTCGCGTCCGCGGGCACGGGCAACTCAAAATACCCCCCACGCGAATCCGGGCAGTCCCAAGCAAAAAAAGAAACGGGCCCCAGCCCGATGGAAACCGAAGGCCTGATCTCCTGGTGCAAATCCCTCCATTCCGAGATGGGGGGAGAGAAGGTACGAAACAGGCAGGTGCGCCTCTCCGAGCTGGTCACCAGCCGGGCCTACGCCAATTCCGCAGGCGCCTTGATTGAGGACGGCTGCCTGCTCCTGTACGCCCGCTTCACATGCGTGGGCAGGGACGGCAACGCCTCGCAGGAAGGCCACCACTCCTGGGGCTCGCGCGGGAAATGGGACGAGGGGCAGCTGTTCTCATCCGCAAGGGAGGCAAGGAGGAAGTGCCTGGATTCCCTGGCCGCGCTCCCGCCCCCCTCGGGCGCATACACAGTGATTCTCGACAACGAGATGGCGGGCGTTTTCGCGCACGAGGCGGTCGGCCACGCGTGCGAGGGCGACGCAATACAGGAGGGCACGTCCATACTGAAAGGCAGGAAGGGCCTCGGGATAGGCTCCGAGCTCGTGAGCATATGGGACTCCCCGGAGATTGAGGGCGCATTCGGCTCCTATTCCTTCGACGACGAGGGGATGCCCGGAAAGGCGGAAAACCTGATCCGGGGCGGGGTGCTCAGCGGCTTCCTACATTCCGCCGAGAGCGCGTTCTCCCTAGGGGAGGAGCCGAACGGCCACGCCCGCGCGGATGGCTTCGGCGTCCCCCCGATCGTGCGCATGAGCAACACCTACATAGAGCCCGGAGGCCACAAGGTTGACGAGCTGCTGGAAGTGGACGAAGGGGTTTACGTGAAGGGGATGAACGGAGGCAGCGTGGACACCATCACGGGCCAGTTCATGTTCCGCTCTGAGGAGGCCTTCATGATAAACAGGGGCGTGCTCGGGGACAGGATACGCGACCTCTCCATAACCGGCACAATAATAGGCACCCTCATGGACGTGGACGCGGTCGGGAGCGATTTCCAGCTCAAGCCCGGCTTCTGCGGGAAGAACGGCCAGAGGATGAACGTGAGCGACGGCGGCCCACACATGCGCGTCCGTTCCATGAAAGTCGGTTAGCCCAGCTTCCTGGGTTTCCTGTTTCCCGTTACCAGTTCCGGAAGCTATCTCCACTTCAGCGCTTCCGGCAATTTCTCCGCCAAATCCGAGGCGCAGTACGCATATCCCCTTTCCCTGAAAAGCAGTTCCCCCGCCCTCTTGTTCGCGCGGGACGCCGCAACCGCGGCCTCCATCGCGCCGTTTTTCGCATAGAGGGCGCATAGCATCCCGGCCAGCACGTCCCCGGTGCCGCCCTTCGTCATCCCCGCGTTCCCCCCCGGCACGACCTCAATCACCTTCCCGTCCGAAATAACATCCACCAGTCCCTTCTTCAGAATGACGCAGCCCCATCTCTCCGCCATCGCGCGCACGTGCTCCGGGCTCCCGTCAATCCCGAAAAGCCCCTTGAATTCCCCTTCATGCGGCGTTATCAGCAATCCTTTCAATTCCTTGGGCTCCACCTGCCTGAGCGCATCCCCGTCCAGGATTATTTTCGCATATTTTTTCCTCAGCCGCCCCAAATCCAGGCGCGCATCCCCGATGCCCGGCCCCGCGAGCGCGCAATCGGCTTCCGGCAGCTCGTTCGCGACTATCGCCTCCGGCACCTGCGAAACGGCAAAAAGCAGCTTCTCGTCTCTCTCCCCGGGCACGAAATACACCAGGTCGGCAAACCTCCTGGCCCCAAGGATGCAGAGCACCGCCGCCCCGTGGTACCTCCTCCCTCCCGCAACAACCAGAATCTTCCCGTTCTCGCCCTTGTGCGAGCCGGCCCCGGGCACATATGCGGGAGAGCGCCTTCCTTCCATAGTAACCATTAAAATCTGCACGAATAAAAACCCTCCCATGAAGGCGTGGCGGGCGTGGCTGCTTAAATCCATGGGGGCGGTCCTCCTCGGCCTCGCCCTATTCTCACTGCTCGCCCTCATTCTCATATTCCTGCTGCCCGGTGTGGAAGACAACCTGATCCGGAAGGCGAACGAAGAATACGCGCCCCGCATGGTCCCGGTCCTCATCTCGTACGAGCCGCAGCTCAGCACCCTCACCTATGACAACACCGCCGCATACTGCCGCTCCAACATCCCCGGCGTTTCGATGGAGTTCGGGGGCATAAGCGACGATTACGTCTGTTCGCTGATAGAAAACAGCTATGTGGGCAACACCGAGGAGCTGAGGCTCAGGCTGGCCCGGGAGCTCGTCTCCAACAAAATAGACGAGGTGATGGCGGCATACGGCCCGGAGCTCGCCTCGATACACTCCAAGCTCGTCCCAATCTCCGTGGTTTTCGTCCTTTCGCTCTTCTTCGCCTTCCCGTTCCTTTATTTCGGCTCGAGGAACCTCATAGAGCTGGTCTTCAACATCTCGGCAACGGTGGCGATGTTCTCATTCATGGTGCTGGCGTTCTCATCTCTCGCCCTCCTGCTCCTCCCCTCGCAGATAATCGCATATGCGAAGGCGAGCGCATCAACGCCCCTCTACACGGATTTGATAACAATAAGCAGGGACCTCATCTCCGAATCCGTGGCAGAGCTCCTCCTTCCGCCAATAATCCTGTTTGGATTAATCTCGCTTGTTTCCGGCCTCTCTGCGGCCGCCTTCTTCTACTATGTCGCAAAAATGAGCAAGAGATAATTTTTCTAAAATACCCTCTTCCCAATTTCCTTATTCAGGAACTCCGCCTCTTTCTTCGCGGCTCCCTCCGGGCTCCCGCCCCTCTTTTCCCGGGCAAAAGCGATGGAAGAAGACGAATTTATCCGATGGATGAAGGGGTTCCCCCTGAGCGCCCTGAGCACCCCGAAATCCCCGCCCAGCGCCCCAATCCCAGGAATTAGCATCGGCACATCCTTTCCCACGAGCTTCACAATGCCCGGAAGCGCACCGCCCGTCGCGCCCACCACCAGCCCCGCGCCCATGTCCGCAGCCTTCGCGCAGACCTTCTCGTACACCCTCTGCTTTCCGCATTTCAGCTCCTCGAAATCCTTCGCCCCCGGATTGCTCGTCCTCCCGAGCACATAGGCGATTTTCCCTTCCCGTATGAAAGGAGAAATGGAATCCCCCCCCATATACGGGGCGACTGTCACCGCGTCCGCGCCCCAGAACTCGTATGCCTCCTTCGCATAAGCCTCGCTGCTCTTCCCGATGTCCCCGCGCTTCGCGTCCAGTATGACGAACGTTTTTTCCCTGTACCTGCCGATTATCTGCTTCAGCGCATGCAGCCCGTCGAACCCCAGCGCCGCAAAATACGCGTAATTCGGCTTTATCGCGGAGATTAGGTTCTCCTCCAGCAGCACATCCGTGATGGACGAGTAATACCCCGCCACATCCGCCATGGGCTTCGGGTCCATCCCGAAGCAGAGTATGCTCCCGGCCTCCACGGCCTTCCTCTCCAGTTTTCTTAATGCCATGCGCCCAACCCGTTCCGTTTCCTGTCCCCGCCATCCGCTTACTGTTCTGCCCCGTGCTCCCTCTTGTATTCCAAAAACTTCCTGTAAATCCCCTCGCCCACTTCCTTTCCCCGCAATTCCTCAAAAATTTCAGAAGTTGTGGCAACCGACTTCACTGGCACGCCCGTCCTCTCGGCGAACTCCTTCACGGCCGAGCCAGCCCCCTCCCCCTTCTCCTCCCTGTCTACCGCGACAACGACTGCCTTCAATTTCACCCCAATTCCCTTCAGCAAATCCACATTCTCGTATTTCGTCCCGCCCGTAGTAAAAACATCATCAACCAGCACCACGCTCTCCCCCGCGGAAGGCAGGTGCCCCACAAAGACCCCCCTGTCCCCGTGCGCCTTCTCCTCTTTCCTGTTGAACAGCCAGTAAACTTTCTTTCCCTTCTTAGATAATGCAATCGCCACCCCTACGGCCAGCGGAATCCCCTTGTACGCGGGCCCATAGACCACATCGCACCCGCCCATCCCCTCTATTTTGGAAGCGATGAATTCGCAAAGTTCCAAAAACTCCTTTCCTTCGCAAATTATCCCCGTATTCACGAAATATGGGCTCTTCCTCCCGCTTTTCAAGGTAAAATCCCCGAACTTCAATGCCCCGGTTTTAACCAGGAACTGCCCGATGCTCTTCTTCGCCATTCCCCTACCTCTTGCTTCCCTCCCGCACCGCCTTCACGAACTCCTTCACCGCGTCCACCCCTCCCCTCTTCTCAAAAGAGGTCCCGACCTGTATTATGTCCGCGCCCGCCTTCACCACATTCTTCGCTTCCGCAGGGGTGCGTATCCCCCCTCCAACTATGTACGGAATCTCAATCGCGGAGGAAACGGCCTTGACCATCTCAAGCGGAATGTGCCCCTCCGCTGGAGCGCTCCCCGCATCCGTAAGAAGGAACCTGAAGCCCATGTATTGCGCGGCGAGCGCATACGCCGCCGCAATCTTCGGCTTCGCCCTGGGGACGTGCTGCACATCCCCCACATACCCTACAGTTCCCCCCGGCTCCACCACCACGTATCCCACGGGCAGCGGCTCCACCTTGAAGTGCCTCACCATCTCTGCGGCGAGCATCTGCGCCCTGGATATCCAATACGCGTTCCTGGAATTCAGCAGGCTCATGAAATAAACCGCATCCGCATATTTCGTCACAGTTCCGATGTTCCCGGGGAAAAGCACCACCGGCACGTTCACGTTCTCCTTCACCCTTTTTGTGACCGTATCCAGTATCTCCCCCTGCACCCCTATGCTCCCGCCTATGAGCACCACGTCCGCCCCGCCCTCGCCCATGTTCTTCGCTGTTTTAACCGCCTCGTCCAGGGAAGAGTAGTCCAGCGGGTCGACGAGTGAAAAGAGCAGTGCGCCCTTGCGCTCCAGCTCATCAAGTATGTATTTCTCGGTGTTTCCCATAAGGATTCCCCATAATAGTTCATCAGCAACGTTTATTTACTTTACATGCCCACCTCAGTGCATGCCAGAGGCTTTTGAAGCCAGGAAAAGCGATTATGCGCCAGGCCTGAACAAGTTCCTCCTTTCCGTTTTCGGAAACCTGAAATACACGGTAGCCGAAGACGGGCTTTCCGTGTCCATGCCGGTTTTCCACACCTGGAAATTCAGTTACCGGGATATAGAAAGCGCAACAAGGATGGCCGCCGCCGAGGCGCAGGGGCTGGTTTCGGGATATCCGGGGATTTTTGGGCCCGGCCAGTATCACGAGCTTGACCGCGACCTCGCCCACCTCATAATCTATTCCTCTCAGGGAGAGATTGAGCCGGACTACCGGTCCCCGGCATCCTCTGTCTTCAATACAAGGGAGGATTTTGTCCTTCTAAAGGCGAAAATGGGCGGCAAGCCCGTGAGGCTCCTGCTCTCACCGCAGGACATCGAAGGCTTCCTGGCATCCCTGGGCCGGAGGCTCAGGCCCTAAGAGAACCTTTATTTACTTTGCAGGCGCATCCACCCGCATGGCAATAGCCGACCCGCAGTGCTGCTGCGGCAGCATCTTCGCATTGGTTTTCGGCCTCGTCCTCGTCTACGGGGGCACGCAGCGTTACCTCCTCATACAGAAGATAAAGCACACGCCCACTTCCAAAGTCCGTTCTGCCGCGGCAGGCCTCGTGGAGCTCTTCGGCAAGGCAATGTGCAAGGATGAGATGAAGAGCCCGGTCTCCCTCGCAAAATCCGTCTACTGGAGATTGCACGGGGAATACTACAAGAGCGGCAAGCACGGCGGATGGAGGACAATCTTCCAGAAGTCCTCCTCAACCCCGTTCTACCTTGAGGACGACACCGGGAAGATGCTCATAGACCCCAAGGGCGCCGAGATAGACATCCCGCAGGACTACCAGTGCACCGGCCACATTTCCGACAAGGGCTTCCTCGGCCTCATCCCCCAGCAGCAGCTGGACCAAAAAGTCCTTGACCTAATTCAGCGCGACTCA
>JAXDAS010000125.1:0-5287 GCA_034679605.1 Microcaldota archaeon | reverse complement strand
AGCTCCAGGAACTCGCTCTTCTTGAGCTCCATCGCGGGGCGGGGCGCCTCCTCCTTCTTCTTTTCCCTGCGCTCATCCCTTGCGTGCCTCTTCTCCTCCTTCGCCGGCCTCCTCTCCTCGGGCTTTTCCCTGAACTGCAGCCTCTTCTGCTGAGGCTCCTCCCCGCGCGCGAGCGGGATTTCCTCCTCCCTTGAGCTCCTGGACACCTCGACGAAATCCTCCTCGAGCGGCGCCAGCTCCTCGGTGGCGAAGGGGCGGAACTTCTCCTCTTCCTCCTTCTCCTCTATTATCATGGGCGGCGGCGCGCGCACGCGCTCTTCCCTCCTTTCTTTGGGGGCCTCCCTCTTCTTCTCCTCCCTCGGCTTCGATGCCGCCTCCCCGGCCCAGACCGCGTAAACCTTGGTGAGGCTGTGCTCTATCCTTATGAGCCCCTCGTCCTCCAGGATGTGGAGCCATTTCTCCACCTCCTTCGAATTCATCTTCAGCTCCTTCGCGAGCTTCGCGAGCTCGACCCTCTTCTGGGTCGCGACGAGGTGCATCAGCCTGTCTATGTCTGTCACGATAAGAAAGTTCTCCTCATCGACCTCTATCAAGCGCCCACCTTTACCTTCAGACCGCTCCCTTTGGCCGAATTGCCTCCATCCGCACCGCTGGCGGTCTGGAGGTAAACCTCGGGGACGGTTCTGAACCTGCCCGAAAGCTTCATTGTCGCCTTCTTGAAGGCGCGCTGCACAAACGCCTCGTTGGATTTGTAGGTGGAGACCGTGAAGAGCGCCTGCCCCTTCCTGAGCCTCGCGGCCCGGTCCACCGGCTTGCCGAAGGCCTGCCTCATGCCCTTCTGGATGCGGTCAGCGCCCGCACCCGCCACCATCTTGTTTTCCCTGAGCACCTCGTGCGGGAAAACGCGCACCAGGAAGAAATAGTTGCCCGCCGCCTTGGTCTCGAGCTCCTTGTTCGCGCTCTGCCTCGCGCTCTCAATCGCGTTGTCCCTGAGGATTATGTCCTGGTCCACCACGAGGCTGATCGTGTAGTTGAAGTCCGGCTTCGTGGCGCCCATCCTGTAGACGTTCAGGTCCTTGTGCGGCATCGCCTTTATGTAGGATTTCCTGGGCTTCTTCTGCGAGAACCTTGTCCATGATTTCTTCTTCGGAGTCCTTATGCACCTTGCTGGCCTGAGTCCCATGTTATCACTCTTCTTTTTCTTTCGGTATAATCTTATTCAGCGTCATATTTATAAACTATCGTGGGAGTTCCGGGTTTTTGCCGCCATTTACGAGCGTGAGCCGGGGCCCGCGGCACAGCTGTGCCGGAACCTTCGCATGCCTGCGCGGCATCGGGCGTGGCTGGCCCGGCGGGATTAAACTTGGGCAGAGCCGCTCCATGATGTACTCGGTCTTGGACGGCACATCCTTCTCGTCTTGCCCGCTCTTCCTCACCGCCTTCTCCACCAGCGGGCGGAGCGCCTCGGGCGCGATGTGGAATTCCCTGTCGTTCCTGGCCCTGTCGAAAAGTTTCAGCAGGGCGTCCGAAAATTCCGTGTCGGTTGCGAAGGCGTCCCCGCAGTATTTCAGGTCATAGGCCCTTATCAGGAACGCCACCAGGCACTCGTTCGACTGCTCCAGGCTCTTCTCCACAAGCACCTTGTGCGCCGCGCGGGTGTTCATGCGCAGCAGCCTGTCGCTGAAGAATATCCTCATCTCCTCCGAGTTTGTGCCAAGGGCCGCGCCGAGGGCCTCCAGCACCTTCTCATCGTCGCCCTTCCACCCCCTGATGAGTAGCTTTTCGACCAGCGAATCTATCCATTCGTGCATGTGTGGAATTTCCTTCAGAAGGGCGTGGTCCTTGGATGCCTCGATGAATACCGGCAGCGCGCTTTCCGTGCCGAGGAGGTACATCGCGCCGAGGGCATAGAACCTCACGTTGACGCTCTGGCCCCGCCTGTTGAAGACCGCCTTCAGTATTTCGAACGCGCTTTTGCGCGTGGATTTCTGATCCGAGCAGCGCCTCGCAACGAGGTTGACCGCGGCCATCCACCTGCTTATGTCGTCTTCGGAACGGCGGTTGTGCACTTCGTCTGCTATCGCGAAAAGGCCGTTCAGCACGAACGGGTTCCGCGGGTTTTTCTCCGCGTTCTCTATTGCGCGCATGGCTGCGTCTGCAGGATGTTTCATATGGAATATATCCGTGCAAAATGTATAAAAACCATTCCTTTACAGAAATTACTACTTATCTACTTATTGAAGTAGGCATGGAACTTTTCGGTGAGGAAAAGCCTGGAGCTCCTTCCCTCCGCTTTCGGGGAAACGAATCCCTTCTCCACGAGCTCGCGCACCTCGTCGTAAATCATGGGCCCTATTTTCCTGCTCATCTCCGACTTCAAGACGCCGTCGTGCGCCGCGATGTAGGAGAGGCTCCGCAGCGCCCCGTGGGAGAGTTCGGCCTCCTGCGCGAACGTTTTCACCTTTTCCAGGTATGAGTCGCGCACGCGCATCACATACTTCTCCCCGATCTGGAAAACCTCCAGGGAGCTCCCCGCGTTGTCGTAATCAGTTTTCAATTCCTCCACAAGGGTTTTCACGTGGCCCGGGGCCGCGATGCCCGTGAGCTTGCAGAAATCGTTTAGCGAGAGCTCCTTCCCGCTTATGAAGAGGGCCGCCTCTATGAGCCTTTTCTCGTCTGCCATCCTAAGACCTCAGTTTGGCTTGGGGGCTTCCGGCGCCTCGGGCCCCTCCGCCATCTCCGGCTCCGCCGCCTCCAGCTCCGCATCCGCAGGCTCCGGAAGCGAATCCGGCTCCACGTGTTTTCCGTCCCCTTCCTTTCCATTCTGTATCGCTTCGCGACGACTGGCAGAAACTCCCGTTTCCACCATTCCGTTCGTTTCGTGGCCGTTCAGGTTTATGAAAATCTCGCCGAAGAACCTGTCCTGGCGCAGGCGGACGCTCTTCCTCTGCGCGAGGTGGAGGAGGGGGGTGATTGTAGAGACGACCCCCTCCGCGCCCCCTCCGTTTACCAGTGAGGAGAAAAGCACTATCCCCTCGGAATCCGCACCGCCCTTGAGGCGTGCGTGCAGCTTCTCTATCTCGCTCTCCATGTCGTAGTTGTCCAGGTCCAGCTCGAGGGTGGGGAGCTGGGCCGCGATTTTTTTGGGCCTCTCCGCGGAATCGTATTTTATCACGCGCTCCATTTCGCCCATGAGCTCGTTGAGGGTGATCTGCCTCTTGGGCGGTATCCTCCAGGAGAGCGCAAGGGGCTGTATGGGCTCCTCGCCCGCTTCCGCGGGCAGGGCCTCGGCAGGCTGCGGCTCATCATAGAAGCGTATCGAGTTGCTCTTGTACTTGAGCAATATCGCCGAGGCCAGTATGATGTTCGCCGGTATGTGGAAGTCGAACTTCTCCATCCTCTTCACATAATTGAAGAAGGAGTCCGCCACCACAACGATGTCTATGTTCCACGGGTCCAATTTTTCACTCATCACAAGCTCTATGAGCACCTGCTTCCAGCTCGGTTTCGCCACGATGGATGTTATGGGGAGGTCCATACTGCGCTTATTAAAAGGTTTCATTTTTATATCTCTTTCGGTGTTCGCATGGAATTGGAGAATGCAGCTGTTTTTGACGGGGGGGAGCCGCTCTCAAAGGCCCTGAACGAGATACTCACGACCGGCACGGTCGCGGTGGTGACCAGCCGGGGGAAATACTACGGCATAATAGATGACAGGGAGATGCGCGGCGGAATCTCGGATTCCAGCAAGGCGAAGTGCATAAACCTCGCGGTGAGGGCGCCTTTCATTACGGAAAAAATGGGCACGGACGAGATGATGGGCAGGTTCCTTGCGGGGCACTTCAAGGCGCTCCCGGTGGTCCGGGGTGGTGCGGTGGTCGGCCTAATGAGCAGGTCCATGCTGATGCAGAGGCTCATAGTGGAGAAGTCCATCCCGAAGATAAGCGTCGAGATAATAATGAACACTCCCCTGTACACCGTCGAGGCGGACGAGAGCGTTGGGGTGGCGAGGAGGATAATGAAGGGCTCGGGCGTGCACAGGCTGGCGGTCACGCAGAACAAGCGCGTGATAGGCACGGTCTCCACCATGGACTTCTCTCGGGTGCTTCTGAAGCCAAAGGGGAGGGACTTCATGTTCGTGCGCGAGGTGGAGAAGGTGGATATGAAGCCGGTGCGCGATTTCATGAGGGATAGGTTCGTCAGCGTCAACAGGGACGACGCGCTCCATACGGCGGCGGACAGGATGGCGTCGAACAACGTTTCCGCTGTGGTTGTCATGGAAGGGGCGAAGGCCCTGGGCGTGGTCACGGCGCGCGACGTGATGAAGTTCATGCTCGGCCTGCATGCGGAGAGGCCCGAGGTCTTCATAAGCGGCCTTGGGCAGGACGAGATGGAATATTACGACGGGATAAGGGACGAGCTGAAGGGCGCGGTGAAGAAGTTCCTGGACACGTTCGAGATAGGCTCCATAAACGTGCGCATAAAGAAGGGGAAGTCCACGTACGTGGTCACAACGCACGTGGCGCTGGAGAGCGGCATAATCCCCCTGAAGGTGGAGGCGTACGGCCTCAAGAGCGCGGTCGCGGGCACTGCCTCAGAAATAAAAAGCCTTCTGACCAAGAAAAAGAACTACATGAAGATGAAAAAGCGCCCGTTCTACGCTGAGGAGGCATAAGATGAGAGGCCAGGTAAGCAACGAGCTTTTGGTCGTGGTAGCGTTCGTATTGCTCCTGTTCATACCGCTCATGTTCGTGATGTACATAAAGCTGAGCGACGCCGCCACGGACCTCTCGCTTCTGCAGATGCACTTCTCCGCCGCCCGTGTCGCGTACCTCATAAACGCCATAGGCTACATGGGCGAGGGCTCCGCGATAATAACCGAGGTCTATGTGCCTGAGAACATAAAGTCGGTGAGCTTCAGCGAGAAAGAGGTCGTTTTCACGGCGAACGTGCGCGGCTCGGACAACGACGTGGCCCAGCCGACCGGCTTCACGATATTCGCCAGGGAGCGGGAAATCACCCAGCCCGGCAGGTACAGGCTTGAGATAACGAACGTTGGCGCCGGGGTGAGCGTGGAGATCGCATCCTCCGAGGAAATCAGCGCATGACTTCCTTTCCCTTCGCTTCTTCTATTATTTCCCCTTCGAGAACCAGCTTGCCGCGGAAAATCACCTTCCCCGCTTTTCCCCTCAGCCGCATCCCCTCGTAGGGGGTCCAGCCGCATTTGCTCTGCATATTTTCCGCGCAAACCTTCCAGTCCTTCCTCAAATCCACGAACACCAGGTCC
>JAXDAS010000124.1:0-3382 GCA_034679605.1 Microcaldota archaeon | reverse complement strand
CGAGGACGCGGCGGTAGTGCGCGTTTGTTGCGATGTAGCCGGCTGCGAACGGATTGGAGGCCTCTATTTTCTGGAATGCCTCCGCGCTCTCCTTCATCGCCTCCTGGAAATCCTTCCTCATGCCGCATTTCTCTATGTCCTCTGGAATCCTGTAGCCGAGGGAAATGGTTGGCTCCTGCGCGGAGATGGTCATCATCCTGTGGCGCTTGAACTCGTAATAGGCGCCCTGGTCCATCAATAAATCGAAGGTGTAGGTGATGTGCTCCAGTTCCCGTACGGGCTTCAGGCCCTCGGGAAATCTGGAAGAGACGGACTTGAATATGTCCATTGGGCTGGAGGGCGAGGGGGAGCGCACGTGCCTGAGGGAATCCTCGTAGGAGAGCCCGCTCCACCTGTACAGGATGGAGGCGGAGAGATTTTCTAATGCGTTTTTGTCGTAGTGGATGAGATGGACGCGCCTGCCGCCCACAGGCGAGGCGAAGGGCCGGAACTGTTTCCTGGATTCGTTCTGGAAACCTATTAGGGCAGGGTTCTCTTCCGCCCTCTTGAGAAGGGTGGGGAGGACCTCCTTTCCCGCATCCCTAAGCATCGCCCCTGCTCCCCTCACTTCCGCAAGGGGGCTGGAGAGCATCTTTATGAGGGCGTATTCTAGGACGCGGGCGTTCATGGTTATGCCGACGTTCGCGAGGGTGGAGTTGGGGAGGAGAAAGCGGGCGGAGTCCATCGCCATGGTTTTCAATTTTATTTCGTGGGCCTTTTCCCTTCCGGGCTCGGGCCTGGACTGGGAGGAATAGTAATCCATCAGCGCGGAGATGGATTTTTCGTAAGTGGAGAAAAGGGCAGATAGGGCGTCGCTGTAACCCCGCTCGAGAGGGGTGCCCCTTATTTCTGCGGGAAGGTGGGTGTGCTCCTTGTCCAGCTGCTGGTAGCGGGTGGACTTCTCGGTGTAGGAGCCGAGGCGGTTGGACTCTATGGATTCCACCGCGAGGCGGGAGATGTTCTCCGCCGCGAGGTGGGCGACCGCGTGCTCGGCGACGCTGGAGTGGCCGTAGCCGACCACCCATTTCTCGTGGAATCTGGAGGAGGACTCCGAATTGAGCTCCGCGGCTATTTTGTCGAAAGGCTCTGGGGAGCGGCTGGTCTTCGCGAAGGCGACTGCGGCGATTTCTTCTGGAATTTCCTTAAGGGGGTAGATGCGCATCTCCTGCATGTGGATCACTTTTGGACGAAGTCTTTTGCGAACTTTCCGGATGGGAATACCAGGCCTGAGGAGGAACGGACCGGGAGGTCCAATAGGTTGGCGACCTTGAGGGCCTCGGTGAGGGGGAGCGTTATCTTTTTCTCGGGGCTGAGGACAGGGATTTCGCCGAATGCGGTCTTTTCCCTGATTACGAGGAATTTGTGTATCTGGAGCATCCCGGCGATTTTGATTTCGGCCTCAGCGGAGCCCTTCTTCACCATATCCATGTTCATTTCTTTACCTCTGCGAATGCGATTTTCCTTGGGTGCTTCCTGATTGTTACGGCGGTTGTCTCCTTGAGCTGGAAGAGCTGCTGGCCATCTATAAGAAGGTGGCAGGGCTCCTCTGTGCTCACCTGAATTTCGCGCTGGGCGGAAATTACCAAAGGGCTGAAGGAGCGCTTGAAAGGGGCGAGGGGGACGAGCTCGATTGCATCCAGGGACTCATCTAAAGTCGGGCCTCCCGCGGAATAGGCGTAGGCCGTTGAGCCGGTGGGCGTGGAGACTATGAGGCCGTCTCCTGGGAAGGAGGTTGTGGAGCCCTCTATGGCCATGGAGACGTGGAGCATGTTGTGGTCCCTGGAAAGGAAGGCGGCATCGTTTATTGCGAAGGCGATTTCCTTCCCTCCCATGGAAACGGAGAGGAGGGTGCGCTCCTCCGCGCGGGGGTTCCTCAGGAAGGATTCGAGCCTTGGCCTCCAGGTGTCTGCGTGGGACTGGCAGATGTGGCTGAGGCCGCTTCCAATCCCGAAAATGGCGCCTTCCAATTCATTCTTGTAGTAGAGGATGGTGCCGTCCCCGCCGATTACTATTGTGAAGTCCGCGCCCTTGGAAACCTCCTGCACCTTGGCGGATTTGAGGAATGTGGAGACCTCCTTTGCGGCCTTTGCCGCCCAGTCCTTGGTTTTGTTGTGGAGAATTTTCGCTTTCATCGGATTACCTTCGGCGCCCCGCAGGGGGGCTGGAATGGATTTCTTGGGTTAGTAATAAAAACAAAACTGGATGGGGTTTTTATTTTCTTCTATGGGCATATTAGGAATACCGCCCCCCACGCGTAAGGAGCACGTGCGAAGCGTGATGGAGCGAAGTGGAAGGGGGTTATGATTACCATAAAGAGAAGGGGGGACGCTCCCCCCTTCCTCTTTGAGCGGCCGTAGTCTAGCGGTAGGATTTTGGCCTTCCAAGCCAACGACCCGGGTTCAAATCCCGGCGGCCGCAAGGGATGCCTGCATGCCAGATGACTCGATGGTCAGGAGAATGGACCTTCCCCTGGTGAAAAAGTGGGATGGGGGAGTGGTGGTCAGGCGAGGCGCATTCAAGGCGGAGCCGCTCCACGAAGGGCGGGCCCAGATGGCCGCGGCTCTTGACGTGGCTGGATTGTACATGGAAACGAAGGCGCACAGGGTGCTGGTGAGTTTCATAGGCAGGTACTGGTTTGCGATGGACGAATTATTTTGGCATCTCGCCAAGGATGGTGTCGCCAAAGATTCTGGGGACCTGCGCAAGGTGCTGATGTTCTTCAATTCCGCAAGAGGCGTGGGCGCCGTTGGGGGCAGGGTTGCTGTCCTGGACCATCCGGAACTCGGAAGCAGCGTGGTTGCGCCCACGAGCAGGAATTTTTGGAGCGTGACGGATGCGCTAAACTTCTTCGTTTACATCCAGAATAAAGGGTCGGGCCTGGGGGCCGAGTTCATGGCCGTAAGCACCGGGAGCCATGTTGTGTTCGACCTGGATGGCGGGATATACAGGACGGCTCTGCGGAATGGGATTGTACGGGAGGAAAACCTGGTTGCGATGCCCCCGGAAACCGGGGCAATGACCGGGGGGCTGAGCCGCGAGGAGCCTATGAGGAGGCGTTTGCTTGCGGTCAGCGGGCTGGCGTGCCTGGATTGCGGGAGGATGGCGACCGGCAGGAGGCAGGGGGAGGATGCCGCCTGAGCGCGGCGGCCGCAATTTTGCTTTATTTTATAAACATTAAGGGACAATAGAGGAAGGTTTTTGGGGTAGAACAGATGATTCCTAATATATACAAGGGAGATTACAGGCTATTGTTGGTGTTTCCGCTCATACTCATAGCGGCATCCGTTTATCTTATGCCGAACCTGAAAATGGGCGTGGACTTCAGGGGAGGGACACTTATTAC
>JAXDAS010000123.1:0-4547 GCA_034679605.1 Microcaldota archaeon | reverse complement strand
TCCTTTTCATCTTCATAGGGAACGGCATCCTATCCGTCCTGAGCGTCTCGATGGACAGCTTCCAGATAGCGGGAGGCATAATCCTCATCCTTCTGGGAGTGCAGCTCGCACTCGGCATAACCTGGCCAAAGGAAAAGGAAGAGGATGAAGAGGACAAAAAGAGCGCAATAGCCGTCGTAATAGGGACCCCGCTCATAACCGGGCCCGCCGTGATCGCAACTTCGATTCTTCTTGTGGACAAATTCGGGAAGGAGACCACCGCAATAGCCGGAATGGCCGCCCTGCTTTGCATGTGGATAATCCTCTGGTTTGCCTCATTTATCCACGACAAATTGGGAAGGAGCGGGCTGAAGGTGCTCTCCACGATGATGGGCATAATCACCATCGCATGGGGAGTGGAGTTCATCAGGCAGGGACTCGTATGACGGTTTCCGTGACAAAAGAATTCCCTAAAGCATTTCAGAGAACGCAAGGGAAACGAATTCCGGCTTCTCTATCCCTAGTTTCCGCATTATCTCCTTTGTGCCTCCTTTTCCCTCTATTATGAGGAAATCCCCCAGTTCCGGGATGGATTGTATCCTGAACTCCATCCCTTTGATTGAATAGGAGCGCACCCTCTTCTCCACGGTTTTTGCGATTCCGAGCCTTTCCTCCAGCTCCCTCTCCTTCTTTTCCGGGTTCCTGAGCAGCCTCACCTCCTTCCTGAAATTGCCCTGCCCGTTTTTCCTAAGCTTCACCAAAAAGCAGGAATTCTTAGTCCTCTTTATTTTCAAAAACGAGCCCGCAGGCTGGAGGTAATAGGTGTCCTTCTCGTCCCAGGCCCCAAGGAAAGCCGCGCCCATCAGCTTCAGGCGGTTCTGCAGCTCCCAGGGCTGGAAAATCCTTATCTTTACCTGTTGCACGGAATAGGATGGAAAGAAAGGGTTTTTAGCATCTCCCTGCGTAGATGCGGAGCCTTCTGGAGAGATGGGAATCGTTCCTTGCGATGGCTGCCTGGCGCATCTTTTGCTCCTTCCACCTCGCGCGGAACTCCTGCATGTCGTATATTCTTGCGAATCTCTGCCTTTCCATTATCCTGGCCTGCGTAAGAAGGGCGGAAACAAATCTCTCGTAGGTATAAATTTTCCGCGAGAAATGCTCGCTACCCTCGTCCAGCGTCCTCTTGTACCTGGGCGAAGGGATTTCCTCGTCTTTCCAGCGCCTAGAGAACCTCGCCAGTGCAACCACGCTTTCCATGCCCAGCTCCAGGCCCGAGGAAGAGTGGTCAAGCGCAACCGAAAAAAGGTATGCGGCGGATTCGCGGAACCCATCCAGCGAGGAAAGCCTCGCCGCAATTGATTCGCACAGCTCGATGGAGCGGAAATCCAGCATCTTCTGGAAAACCGCGTCCCTGTGGCATGCGGCGTCAAAAAGCGCCAAAGTGCCGCAATCCTCGCCAGTATGCCCCCCTTCTGGCTCCTTTGGCTTCGGAAAGCTCTCGCCTTTGGCAACGGCCAGGAATATCCTAACGAAGGAGTCCGCATTTTTCGCATCAATCTGCGCGCCGGAGAGCGCATTCAATACATAAGAACAGGTGTCGAGATAGCGCGAATAATCCTCGTCCTTTGCCTGCCGGGGAAGTCTTTCCGCCTTTTCCGCGACGAGCAGCAGTATCCTGCCGGTTGTTTCCCCGGGCACCTCCGTTCCGTTTCCATCGTATAAATGGGGGAATTTGAGCAGCGAAAGCAGCCTCACGAAATCCGGGTGGAAAAACGCCTCCTGCGCCCCCATTTTCGAGAGGCGTGAAATGCAGGAGTCAATCTCCGCGAGCGTTTCCATATTCCCTATTGTGTTCTAAAATAAATATAAATGTATGTTATGATGCGTAAATATTAGTGTTAAAATGAAATGAAAATAAAAAGAAAGAAGGGAGATTTTCCCTTCAGTCCAGCTCAAGCCAGAAATAGTGGGTTTCCGTTGCGCCCGCGGTCTCGTTCGCAGGTGCAAGGAGCTCGTAGTCCCCGGTGAAGCCGTTGAAGAGGCCGCCGTTCTGGAATATCTCGACGCAGAACGCAAGGTCCGCCTTCGCTGCCGGAACAGGCTGGTCCGCTAGCACGCACGTCTCAAAGTCGACGCGCTGGCCGGTAAGGCTGCCATCGGTCGTAGCGATAGGGATTCCCGCGACGTCTATCGCGCAGGTCTCGTTGAAGGTCGCCGTTGCGTTGTCCGTCGCAGCGCCGAAGTTCCATATCCCGTCCACCGCAGCTGCGCTCACGCCCTGGAGCCCGCTCCAGTCGAAGCCACTAGCCGCCGCAACCGCGCACACCTTCCCTCCGTTGCTGGAGTCCCACATCCAGGAGTAGAACAGCGGGGAGCCCGCGCTCGGGGAGAGCACTATCTCGCCGGTCACGTTGCCCCAGTAGCCCGCCCACTTCTCCGTGGAGACGTTCCCTGAAAGGTCCAGGTTGGTTACGTTGCCTCCTTCCGTTGTCACGTTTGCATTGCCTGTCGGTGCGAACTTGCCAGTGCTGACAATATTCCAGCTTTCAGCCGGTTGTATCGCAAAGGCAAGGCTCCCAACGAGAAGCAGCGCCAATATCATTTTCCTCATATTTTCACCTTAAGGTTTTTTTCTGGGATATGAATGCATATAACCTTTATAAGCCTTCCCCATGAGTTTATCGTATGAAATATCTTGTTTTTGCATTGCTCCTGCTGTCTCTCGGCTTTTCAGCCATGGTGGTGGTGAATTCCCAGGATGGGAGGGACCTTGTCTCGGCGGTATACTACGCCGCGAACACCGGGCAGACGGTTGTCTTTGTGCCCCCCTTCTATTCGGAAGCGGTGGTGTACGGAAAAATAGGGTGGAACGGAGAGGTGCTCCTTGTCCAATCCGCCTCCAGCCCCATAATGACCGGGATGGCGGACGCGCTCCGCAACAAGGGGAACACAGTGGAGACAATAAGCTCCTCCGACCCCTATGAGACGAACAGGCTGCTTGCCGAAAGGAGCGGCGCAACAAAATTCATCCTCGTAGACCCGGTTTACGGCTACAACACAGTGTCAGCGGTCGCATATGCAAAACAGAACGGGATGTACCTCCTTTTCGCGGATGCTGAGCAGAAGGATGCGGTGATAGATTTCCTCAAGGGAAAAAACCCTCAGGACATACTTCTTTATGGATACGTAGACGCGGAAGTAAAGGATGCGCTGAATGCGAACCGTCTCACCCACCGCGAAATCAACACCGGAGACAAGTTCGACGACAACATGCAGATGCTGGATTTGTACCTCCAGCAGAACCCCTCCAAGAAACAGGTCATTCTATCGGACGGGAACGCCTTTGAGGACACGATAACCGCGGGGGACGACCCCATGCTTCTCATTTCCCCGGTGATTCCGACCGGCGTTTACAATTATATAAGGGAAAAGGCGGCCTCCGGAGCCGTCTCGGTGGCGCTGGTCGTGGACAAGGAATACGCGCAGACCGCATACGACATGAAGGAGTCCATAAACACCGAGCTCGGGGAGGAGAAGCTCCACGTGCTGGTGAAATTCGGGCAGAGCGTCCCTGCTGCGGGCAGCGGCCTTTTTGACGTGGACCTTTTCCCTGTGCGCGGCCCTATCTTAGGCCTGCAGATAACCGGAGCCGACTACAACACGCAGACCAGGCAGCTGGAGATAACCTATTCCAACACCGGAAACGCGCTCGAGTACGTGAAATCCCGCATAATAGTATATGTTGACGGGAACGCAGTGGGCACCGTGGGCGACGAGGAGCCCTTTTCCGTGCTGAAGGGCCAGGCCCTCGGGAAAGGATATCCGATGGAGATACAGGAAGGCGCGATAGCCGTCAACGTGACCGCTATGTTCGGCTCCTCCAGGAAATCCACGGAGAACGGAATCGTTGCGCTTTTGGATGCGGGCAGGGTGCAGTTCGTGGACCGCTCCCTCCTGGAGATTTCCTCATTCACAAAGGACGGGGACGACCTTTTCGTGACCTATTCCAACGCCGGCAACTCAAGCATATATTTCCGCGCGGACGCGAAGGTTAATGCCAGCGGAAGAACAACAAACTTAGAGGACGACCGTGTCTATTCCCTTGCGCAGGGCGAGGCCAAGATGGTGAAGTTCCCCGGGGTGATGAAGGATTCCTCCGGAGTGGTCGCGGGCGCCTATTACGGCGCGAGGGAGGCGTTCATGGACAAGAGGCTGGAGGAGGGCTATGTCCCTGCGCCCGCATTCGCGTTAGACACGACCCTCCTGCTCGGCGCGCTTGTGCTGGTTCTGCTCATTGTGATAATCTACCTCGCGTTCTTCAGGGGAAAGAAAAAATAATATTATGGATAAAACGCCCTCACGGGGATTTGAACCCCGGTCCCGGGCTCCGGAGGCCCGCGTCCTATCCAGGCTAGACTATGAGGGCTGAATACAAGTGTTATTACACCTTTTTAACCATTATGCGACAAATAAGAATGTATGATCGAGCCCCAGCAGCCTTCTTTCCGCAAGCAGGATGGGCACATCCTCCCCAGGTCGAAGGCGAGGAGGCCGTTCGCATTGAGGCC
>JAXDAS010000122.1:0-12604 GCA_034679605.1 Microcaldota archaeon | reverse complement strand
GAAGTCCACCGCCTCCAGTATTGTGAAAAATCTTTGGGCTATGTCCTTCGGGCGGAGGCCGACCACATACTGGCTTGCGCCCCCGTCCCTGTCGGCCATCCTCTCCGCTATGAACTTGTGGGTGTGGCCGAGGTCCTCCCAGACCTTCGAGACCGGCATCTGCCTCGTGATTATGAGGGAATAGAACTCCGATGGGGCGATGTACATGACCGGGATCTCCTTGTTCCTGTCATTGGAGAGGTTGCTGATGAGCATCGCGAGGTGGGTGTATTTTTGCCCAAGGGTCTGGTAGCTGTCCACCTCCCTGAAGAGTATCATGAAATATATGTCCATGTTGGAATAGAGCCTGTCGAGGACGTCCTCCATCTTCTCCTGCTTCTTTCCGTTGTGGCCGTTCCCACCGTTCCGCTCAAGCTCATCGAGCTTCACGATGTCGGCCATTACCATGTCCTGGAGGTGGTAGAATGCGAGCGAGACCCACTTCCTCTCGAGCAGAGTAGATATCATCTCCATCGCGAATGGCTGCTTGAAAGAATCCGCGGTGCTGAGCCCTGCGGCTATGCCCACCCCGTCTATGAGCGCGATGTGGTTCTTCATCATGTAGGAGACGAACTGCCCCTGGCTGTTGTGGGCGCACAGGCACCATGCGACAGACCTGTAGAACCCGTTCCTCATCTCGGTCTCATTCTTCCCCTCCCTTTCGGTCACCGGGGCGCTGGAGAGCACGGTGTCCACAAAAATCCGGAGGAACGGCGCTAGGCGCGCGTTGTCCCCAAATCTGCGGTAGATTTCGTCCCTTATCTTGCCTATGGACTCCGCAACGGGCTTCTCGGCGTCAAGGGATGCTCTGCCTCCAGAACATATCTGCTGAAGGCGCTCCGCCTTAAGAAGGGATTTGAACTCCGCCTCCATCTGGAGGATTATGAAATCGAGAACCGCCACGTCCTGGGCACATATCCCCCTCCTTATGCTAAGGAGGCGGTCGAAGACCTCCTCTGGCGGGGCAGGCTCCTTCTTTTCTTCCCTCTTCTTTACAATGAGCCCGAGCTCGGCCCATACATCCGTGAAATCCACGAGCTTCTCCTCCTGCTTGTGCGCAGGTGGCGCGACCATAGGCAGGCCGAGAAGGGTTTTCTTCAACGAGCGCTGCTCTGCCGGCGCCTGGGCCGCGGTTTGGTCTGGAGATGATTCTGCCGGCTTCGGCGGGCCGATGTGCATGACAAGCGTTTTTGCCTGCCTACGCTTCGCTGCCTCCATCTGCCCTGCAGTGGGCGGCGGGATAAAGGCGAACCCCTTTGTAGGGCCCGCTTTCTGGTCGGCCATATGTGTAATATAAGGCGGCGAAGGGTTTTTAAACCCACATATTTACACTTAATTGCACATAACTACGTTTAAATGGGCTTCCGGGCAAAAGAAAATAGATGTTTGGCACTTCTGGAATCAGGGGAATCTATGGAAAGGAAATCACGCCTGAGCTAGCGCTTAAAGTGGCGAATGCGTTTGCTGAATTGGATGTTTGCATAGGGCGGGATACACGGGAAAGCGGGGTTCCGCTGGCTTTTGCTTGCATGGGAGGGGTTTTGAGTTCGGGGCATGATGGGATTGGGCTTGGGATAGTTCCCACGCCTCTTGTGGCTTTTGCGACCATGAAATTCGGGGGAGGGGGCATAATGGTGACTGCTTCCCACAACCCTGCGGAGTATAATGGGCTTAAATTCATGCGGAAGGGGCGGGAAATCAGCAGGGCTGAGGAGAAGGGGGTCCTGGAAAGGTATCAGAAGGGGATGGAATACGGGGCTTCTCCGGGGGAAAGAAGGAATGAGGATGTAATTCCGGAGTATATGGAGCTTGTGAAGAAGAATGTGGATGCGAAACTGATTGGGAAGAAAAAGCCGAAAGTGGTTGTGGACTGCAACGGAGCAGGGGCGGTGGTCACTCCTTATCTGCTGCGCGAACTTGGGTGCCGTGTTATCTCATTAAACTGCGAGACACGCGGGTTCAACAGGCCCTCTGAGCCAAATAAGGAGAACCTTGCCTGGCTGAGCGGGGCGGTGCGGGCCTGCGGGGCGGATTTCGGGATTGCACATGATGGGGATGCGGACAGATGCTCCATTGTTGACGAACACGGAGAACTTTTGAATGCGGACGTGCAGCTTGCGCTCATGATTGAGGCGGAGCTGGCGCAGAAGAAGGGGAAAATCATAAGCTCGGTGGAGAGCTCGCTCATTGTGAAGGAGGCGGCTGAGAAGGCGGGCGGGGAGTTTGTGCTTACCCCTGTGGGGAGCGTGCACGTGAGCGAGGAGATGGAGAAGAGCAGGGCGGTATTTGGGGGGGAGCCTGCCGGAGAGTATGTGTTCAGGGGCGGGGTAGGAGTGCCGGACGGGGTCATGGCTGCGGCTAAGTATGTGGAATTATTTTGCGGGAAGGGGAAATTGAGTGCGCTTGCCTCCAAATTCAAGACTAATCCGATGGCGAGGGAGAAGTTTAAGACGGCTGATAGGATTAAGGCGATGGAAAAGATTGCGGGGACGCTCAAATTGGAGGGGAAATGGGAAACTGGAGACGGGATACGGATAGATGGGGATGGGTACTGGGTTCTGGTGAGGGCTTCGGGGACCGAGAGCATCATTAGATTGACGGCGGAAGCTAAGACGAAGGACCTGCTGGACAAGGTTGCGGGGAAGGCAAGAGAGGCAATAAAGAAGGCTGTTTAGGGGTTAGTTAATTTCTTATTCTCTTCCGCGGGAATAAATACGGGTGGAATCGTTGAAAGCGGTAGTTTTAGCCGGCGGGGAAGGCGAAAGGATGCGCCCCCTTACATATACCCGTCCAAAGGCCATGCTGCAGGTGGCTGGGAAGCCGCTCGTGTGGCATGTGCTGTCCAATCTGAGGAAGGCGCGCATAAAGGAAGCGGTAGTGGTAGTGAAGTACAAGAAGGAGCAGGTAATTGACTATTTGAAGGAAGAGAACCTGGGGATGACAATAGAGTTCGCGGTGCAGGGGGAGAAGCACGGCACTGCGGCGGCGATTGAGGCGGCGAGGGAGAAGGCGGGCGAGGATTTCCTTGTGGTTGCCGCGGACAACATCTCAGACGCGGAAATCTATAGGGATGTGATTGAGAAATACGATGGGCGGAAGACCATGGCTCTCAAGAAGACGGATGAGCCGCACAGGTACGGAATTGGGGAAGTGAAGGATGGAGTGCTTGTGGGCATGGAGGAGAAGCCGGAGAAGCCCAAGAGCAACCTTGCGAACATCTCTGTTTATGCGTTCAATAGAAGCATTTTTGAAGAGATAAAAGGGCTGGCGCCCTCCCCGCGGGGAGAGTATGAGATTACGGATGCGCTGAAAGGGGCGCACGTGATGGAGACCGGGGACTTCTGGATGGATGCAGGCTATCCGTGGCATTTGTTTACGTTGAATGAATACCTCCTGAAGGCGATGGAGGCGAATGCGGGGACTGTGGAAAACTCCACTGTGAAGGGCAAGCTCATAATGGAGGAAGGCGCGGAGGTGATTGACAGCTTTGTGGAGGGGACTTCCTACATCGGGGCGGGGACTAAGATTGGGCCGCATGCGCTTCTGCGCGGGTTCAACTCCATTGGGAAGAACTGCGAAATCGGGGAATCGACCACGGTGAAGAACAGCATACTTTTCGATAATGTGAAGGCGAAGCATTTGACTTATATCGGGGATAGCGTGGTCGGGCAGGGGGTCAATTTCGGCTCGGGAACGCAGATTGCGAATTACAGGTTTGATTCGGGAAATGTGAATGTGCTCACTGAAAAAGGATGGGTGAACTCGGGCAGGAAGAAGCTCGGGGCGATTATAGGGGACAATGTCAAGTTCGGGGTTCTTTCCTGCACGATGCCCGGGAAAACCATAGGGAATGATTGCTGGGTGGGAAGCAGCGTGGTCGTTAACCGGAACCTGAGGGGCGGGCAGAAGCTGTTCCTGAAGCAGGAGCACACCATAATGGGGTAAGGTGGGTCAATACAGCATCTTATTGTTGGAGTGGACCCGGGAGTATACACTGCTTTTGCGGCACTAAATCTCAAAGGGGAATTGGTTGCGTCCGGATGCGAGAAGGAGGCGAGCGACGAGCGCGTTGTGGAAATCATAAGGAAGGTGGGCGTGCCTTCATTGGTTGCGAGCGATGTCAATCCACCACCCTCTTTTGTGCAGAAGGTTGCGGCACGGTTCAATGTGCGGTTGTTTTGCCCTGAGCGGAGCCTCACGCAGGAGGAGAAAAAGAAGATGGGGAGGTTCATTGACGATGTGCACATACGGGACGCGTACGGGGCGGCGATGAAGGCTTACCATGCGTATGAGAACAGGCTCAGGCAAATCGAGGGGATGGACACCGGGCTGGACAGGGATTTGCTCAAGCACATGGTGGTGCAGGGGCATACCCTTCATAATGCGGAATTGATGCTCACACGGAAAGAGGGGAAGAGGGTGGAGGCAGAAGAGAAGGAAGGTGGAAAACCGGAAACTGATACCAGGAAACGTGATGAGCGGGTTGCGAGGCTGGCTGAGGAGAATGTGAACCTTCGAAAAGCGTACGAATTGGAGAAGGCGAGGGCGGACGGGCTGGAAGAGGAATTGAGGAAGGCGAGGAATGCGCGGGTTGGGGAAGTGGCGAGGGATTCGGAAGTAAAGAGATTGAAGGGGAGATTGGAAAGGGCTGAGAGGTACATATTCTTTTTGAAGAAAAGGGAACATGGGCGTAAGGAGCGAGGGCAAAGAGTTGCAAGGTGAAGTGGGAGGGGGGCTGAAAGATAGAAGAAAATGGGGGGATTCGGTCGACGCCCCGATGGTGAAGTTCCGCAGAACTTCGCCAGACATCGCCGCAGCGATGCAGGTATATGGGGCGGAGAGCGAACTGGGCCCTCCCGCGTTTTCTCTTGCTAAAGCATTTGGGCGACATCCTGAGCATTCAATCCCAGGTGCATGAACTGCAATTCCGTGAGCGAGACCCAGCGGGCCTCCTCGTGCTCAAGGCTGAGCGAATAGTTTTCAGAAGGGAGCTCGCCCTTGTAAACTATGTAGACGGAGTGCTTTTCCTTTGCGTCCTTCTCATAGGTGGCGGAAGTTACCCCAACCAATTTGACGGAATGCGGGGCCATGCCTATCTCCTCCCTGCATTCGCGTATGGCTGCAGCGTAGGGGTCCTCGCCCCATTCCACGCCCCCGCCCGGGAATTCCCAGATGTTGGAGCCGCGCCTGCGCACAACTAGGAACTTGCCCTGGAAAGAGGGAACAAGGTAGGCGTTGAGCTCCTGGACGTGCTTCTCCTTTAGGCCCATAAGCTGGATTGGGGAGCAAAAGGATAAAAGAATGCGTGAGGGCTGCCGGAAAACGGATGGCGAAAACCTGGGGGGTTTCTGCCATGGTGAAGTTCCGCAGAACTTCGTCAGTTATTGCGAAGCGATATGGAAACCGGGAACTGGTTACGGGGTTGAGGGCCTCTTCGGGCCCCTCGGGAAGAGGTCCTTGGCCGCGTCCTCGTCCACGAATTCGAGCGCCCTGTTGCACAGCGGGCACCTGAAGGAATAGTCCGAAGCCGCGGCGAACTCATATACGCTCTCTGTGCCGCATTTCGGGCAGAAATAGTATTCGGAGCTGGAGATGTCGCTGGGCGCGGAATCCCTCACCATCTGCTCGTCCACCCAGTTCTTGGTCTTCTCCATGTTGAGGGACCAGAAATATGAGAACCAGCCGGTCTCAGCGTCCTTGTAGCGGTTGTACTGCACCACACCGATGTTGTGGAGCTTGTTGAGCGTCGCGCGGACGTCGCTTATCTTTATCTTGAGCTTCTTCGCGAGGTCGTCGTCGCTAAGCTCCTTGGAGAACGCCTTCACGATTTCGAGCGTGTGCTCCCCGCCTGCGTCTATGAGGAGCTGGCGGACCTTTGGGTCGCCGAGAAGGGTAAGCAGCTCCGGGTTCGGTTTCGCGGGAGGCTCCCTTTTCTTCGGCGCTTCCTTCACCGATGATTTTGCCTTTGGCCGCAAAGGCTTTGATTTGAGCCTGAGCCTGGACCTTGGCCAGGATTTTACGTGTGGCAGCCGCTTTTTGCTTTGCCCGGAAGGGCGATTATGCGCCTTGGCCTTCCGGCTAACCTTGGCCCGGGCGGATTTTGCCGCGTGGGAAGGCTTTCTTGCGCTCAGCCTCTTTTTTTCCTTAGAATTACGTTTGGCTCGGCCTGCCATCACACCACTTTTGTATTTACGCGGACGTTGTATTTAAAGCTATCTGGGAGCCGACGTGGGGGTGAGTGGGGCAAGGGGCCATAACTGGCATTCCGGCGGAGGAAGGTTTATTAGCGCAAAAAGCGATATTCGGGCGATGAGGCCGGATAGTTACTGCCACATATGCAAGGGCACCAGGCACATGTGCGGCCTGGACTACTGCCCGCTCCTGAGCAAGCTTGCCGCGATGAAGAGGGGGGCAGAAGCCTTGGGCAAGAAAACGGTTTTTGGGGAGAGCGCGGAGGTGTTTGTGGGCAGCTTCGGGTATCCTTCGGTCTCGTGGGGGCCGGTGCTTCCGCTGCGCGAGTATGCGGGCGAGCGGGACATATACGAGATGGGGTATGAGAAGATAATCGAGCACCGCGTGAACGTGGTGCGGGGGAAGAGGTACGGGGGCATAAGGCCGGAGGGGCGCATAGTGGAGGAGACGCAGGACGTCGCGATGAGCGTGCGGCCGATAGACGTGGAGATGAAGTTCACTAAGGAGCCTGTTTTCAACCCGAAATTCTCATCTGTGGCGCAGCCGATAGGGGCGTCCGGGACGATGAAGAATGTGAGGCTGTGCGAGAACCCGAAAATACCGAAAAAGACGGACGAACTGCTGCACGAGAGGGCCAAGGCGAGGGAGATCGCCACGGAGATGTTCGAGATTGGGCTGGACAATTATTACATCACAAAGGTTTTGTCCGCCGGGCTCCTTGGAATGCGGGAGAACAGGAAGATGGTGCCCACGAGGTGGAGCATCACAGCTACGGATGACATGCTCGGGAAGCACCTTATGGAGAGGGTGCGGGAATACCACGAGGTTTCTGATTTCTACGTGCTGAGCCACGAGTCGCTCTCGAACCATTTCGAGATAATTGTGATGCCGGGGAAATGGGAGTTCGAGAACTTTGAGGCCTGGGCGCCAGGGACGATATGGACGCTGGGGAGCGCAAACTTCAGGGTGAGTGAGGAGCACGAGCCGTTTGAAGGGAGGACCACCTATGCGGAGTCGCAGGCCGGGGGATATTACGCGGTGCGCATAGGGGTGCTCGAGTTCCTGGAGAGGATACGGAGGCAGGGGAGGGTCGTTTCCATAAGGGAGATTTATGAAGGATACCAGGTGCCTGTTGGGGTCTTCCAGGTGAGGGAGAACGTGAGGGACGCGACTTTGAGCGTCAGGAGGTACTCAACTCTTGCTGAGGCATTGGAAAGCGCGGGGAGCAGGCTGAGGAAAGGAATTAGTGAGTATGCGAAGAGGAGCAAAATCCTCACGCAAAGAAGGCTGGATGAGTTTTTCTGAGCTGGAATGTAACCATGGTTACATTATCCCCGCGGCATAAAGAAGCGTTATATATTTTGCCTAACTAATTTGTGGCATGGGGGGTACTGCTCGCCGCATAGAGGTAAGGCCCAAGGGCGCCCTTCGCGACCCCAGGTCAGCCTCTTTCGCAAGGGAAGCCGCGGAGCTTTCCAAGACAAAGGTTTCGGACTTCGCAGTGGTAAAGGCGTACAACATAGACGGCGAGCTGGCGAAAGAAGAACTTGAGAGGCTGGGCAGGGAGCTTTTCGCCGACCCGGTGACCGAGGAGTTTTCTGTTTCCGCCCCGTTCTACAACGATTACTGGAGGATAGAGGTTGGTTTCCTGCCGGGCATGACCGACAACGAGGGGAACACCGCCAGGCAGGGCATCAAGGATGTGTTGGGCAAGGATGTGGATGTCTATACCTCGCGCGTTTACGCGATAAACGCGGATTTTGAGGATGACGCCGCCCTTGGCGAGATAGCGAAGAGGATGCTCGCGAACGAAGTGATACAGACGTGGAGGGTCTACGAGCCGGAGAGCGACACCTTCGAGCCATACGTGCCAAGGGTGGAGCTGGACCATGCGCCCATCGCGGAGGAGATAGACCTGCACATCTCGGACGAGAGGCTCGTGCAGCTGAGCAGGGAGAGGACGCTGGCCCTCTCGCTTGAAGAGATGAGGGCCATCAAGGCGCATTTCGCGAAGGGGTTCGTCGCGAAGGAGAGGGAGAAGGTCGGGCTCGGGAAGGGGATCACGGACGTGGAGCTGGAGGCGCTCGCGCAGTCCTGGAGCGAGCACTGCAAGCACAAGATATTCAATGCGAAAATAGAATATGGCGAAGAGGGGGATGGGGTCGAGGGCAGGGAAGAGGAAGTGGATTCTATTTTTGACACTTACATAAAATCCGCGACTGACGAGGTGAGGAAGCCTTACGTGGTCTCGGTTTTCAAGGATAACGGAGGAATAATCAAGTTCGACCCGGAGAACGACATCGCGGTGAAGGTGGAGACGCACAACGCGCCTTCGGCGCTGGACCCGTATGGCGGAGCGCTCACGGGGATTCTTGGGGTGAACAGGGATGTGCTGGGCACAGGATTGGGGGCTAAGCCAATCGCGAACGTGAACATGCTCTGCTTCGGGTTCCTGGACGAGAAGGACGTGCCGGAGGGATGCCTGCACCCGAAGAGGATCGCGAAGGGCGTGGTGAAGGGCATCGAGCACGGCGGGAACATGTGCGGAATCCCAACGGTGAACGGTTCTGTGGTGTTTGAGAAATGCTATGCCGCGCGGCCGCTCGTGTATGCTGGGACAGTCGGGATGCTGCCCCATATGATTGGGGAGCGGGAGACGGCGAGAAAGGAAATAAAGCCGGGATACCTGGCGGTAATGACCGGCGGCAAGATTGGGAAGGATGGCATTCACGGGGCCACGTTCTCCTCGCAGCAACTAACCACCGGGATTGCGGGAAGCGTGGTGCAGATAGGGGACCCGATAACGCAGAAGAAAGTCATAGACATGACCCTAGAAGCGAGGGATTTGCGCCTCTACGAAGCGGTCACGGACAACGGGGCGGGCGGGCTCTCCTCGAGCATAGGAGAGCTGGCGCAGCTCAGCGGCGGGTGCGAGGTCTGGCTGGACAAGTGCCCGCTCAAGTACCCGGGGCTGGACCCATGGGAGATACTTCTCTCTGAATCGCAGGAGAGGATGACGCTGGCCGTGCCCCCGGAGAACCTGGATGCGGTAATGAAATTGGCGAAGAAGCACGATGTGGAGGCGACCGTGGTCGGGAAGTTCACGGACTCCGGCAAGTTCCACATAATGTTCGGCAAGAGCACGGTCGCATACCTTGACATGGATTTCCTGCATGGGGGGGTGCCGCAGCTCAAGCTGAAAGCGGTGTGGAGGAAGAGGATGCTCACGCCCCCGGACAAGAAGCCGCTAGAGCACGGGGAGGCGCTGAAAAGGCTCCTGAGGAGCCCAAACATCGCGTCTAAATGGTGGGTCATAAGGCAGTACGACCACGAGGTGCAGGGCGGGAGCGCGATAAAGCCGCTCATGTACAACGACGCGCCGGGCGATGCGGGCGTGATAAGGCCCATCCTAGGAAGGAAGGACGGGCTGGTGATCGCGCACGGGATTTGCCCGCGGTACATAGAGGATGCATATTGGATGGCGGCGAACGCCGTGGACGAGGGGGTGAGGAACGCAATTGCGAGCGGAGGAAAGTTCGGCTACCTCGCCTGCCTGGACAACTTCTCCTGGCCCGACCCGATAAAGGGGCCGCGTAATCCTGACGGCGACTTCAAGCTGGCCCAGCTTGTGCGGGCGGCGAGGGGGATGCACGACGCCGCGGTCGCGTATGGGATTCCGATAATCTCCGGAAAGGACAGCATGAAGAATGACTATTATGTGGGGGATGAGAAGTACTCGATCAACCCGACATTGCTTGTGACTGTGGTGGGGAGGACCGAGGACGTGGGCACGGCGGTGAGCTCGGATTTCAAGGACACCGGGGATTTCATCTATGTGCTCGGGACCACGTGCAACGAATTGGGCGGAAGCGAGTACAACAAGCTGCACGGCGGGGTCGGGGAGGGGATGCCGCGCGTGAATTTCAAGGAGAACGTCCCGCTCTATGCGGCGCTCAGCAGGGCGGTTGAGAAGGGCGTGGTTAAGAGCTGCCACGATGCCTCGGATGGCGGGCTGGCGGTCGCTTTCGCAGAGTGCTCGATGGGCGGGGCGATAGGCGCGGACCTGGACCTTTCCCTGATGGCGAAGGAAACGGATGAGGAGGCGGCCATGCTGTTCTCTGAAAGCGCAGGGAGGTTCATAGTCAGCGTCGCGGAAAAGGATGCGTTCAAGTTCGAGAAGGTCATGTTTGGAACAAAAACGAAGAGGGTCGGGAGGGTGCGTGGTGACAAGCGGGTCGTGATCCGCTACAAGGACGCGAACCTCGTGAACGAGGACGTGTTCGCGCTCAGGGAAGGGTGGAACGAGGGGTTGAAATGGTGAGGGCGAAGGCGCTTGTGCTCAACGGATACGGAATAAACTGCCCCTACGAGACGGCTTATGCCATAACCGCCTCGGGCGGGGAGGCGGAGATAAGGCATGCGAGCGAGGTCATGGAAAACCCGTCGGTTCTGCAGAACTATAATCTGCTGGCGCTTCCGGGCGGTTTCTCTTTCGGCGACGACATCGCATCCGCGAAGGTGCTTGCGAACCGCCTCAAATACAGGGCGAAGGATGCCCTGCACAAATTCGTTGAGGACGGGAAACTGGTGATTGGGATATGCAACGGGTTCCAGGCCCTGGTGAAGATGGGCCTCCTGCCCAAGCCGGATTTCGTGCAGCGAGTGACGCTCACGTATAACGCATCCGGAAAATTCGAAGACAGGTGGGTGAGGCTCAAGATGAATGTGAAAAGCCCGTGTGTTTTCACGAGGGGGATCGAATACCTCGACCTGCCGGTGAGGCACGGGGAGGGGAGGTTTATACCCGCAAGCAGGGAGGTATTGGAGGAGATGGTGAACAAGCAGCTCACCGCATGCTATTATGTGAATTCAAGGGGCGAGTTCGCGGAATACCCGTTCAACCCGAACGGCTCCGTGCTGAATGTGGCGGGCATATGCAGCGAGAACGGCCGCGTGTTCGGGCTGATGCCGCACCCCGAGGCGTTCAACCACCTGACCAACCATCCGGGGTGGACAAGGGGGGCCGTGAAATGCGGGGAGGGGCTGAAGATTTTCAAGAATGCGGTCGAGCACATAGCGGCTAATTTGTAGGTGAATTTTTGAGGAAACTCCAGAGCTTCAAGGTTTCCGGAAAGAACTCCCTCAATCGTTGGACAATGTTCAGGAACCCGTTCCGCGTAGTGTATAATTTTGTGCTCATCTCCCTCTCAAGATATGCGCCATCGCTCGCGCTGAAAAGGTTTCTGCTGCGCATGACCGGCATGAAGGTGGGCAGGGATGCGGCGGTCGGGCTGATGGCGATGTTCGATGTCTTCTACCCGGAGCTGATAGAGCTCGGCGAGAACTGCATAATAGGGTATAACGCAACCATACTGGCGCATGAGTTTTTGCTGGGCGAGCTCCGGACCGGTAAGACAAAAATCGGGAGGGATGCGATGGTCGGCGCGAACACGACGGTGCTTGCCGGCGTGGAAATCGGGGCGGGCGCAGTCGTTTCCGCAGCGAGCCTTGTGGACGCGGACTTGCCTGCCGGCTCGCGCGTGAAGGGGAACCCTATGCAGGCCCTGGGGCGGGCGGAATAATTTAATAACTGAAGTGTGTTGATGCTCACGAAAATGGTGGTGGTATGATGAAGGTTGAATTCCTGAGGAAGGATGCCGGCTCTGTTTCAGCGGATTTGTTGGTCGTGCCCTGTTTCAGGGGAAAGGTGCCGGCCTGGGCGCATTCCGAGCTTGTGAGGGCAGGTGTGGAAAAGGATTTCGTAGGAGAAAAAGGCAGGTCGTACATGCTCCCGGCAAGGGGGAAGCCATACAAGCGCCTGATGCTGATCGGGCTGGGCAAGGAGAAGACGATTGGGCTGGATGAGTTCAGGCTCGCCGCGGCAAAGGCGGTGAGGGGTGCCAAATCAAGCCACCTGAAGAACATCGCCTTCTGGATGGACTTCAACGGGGCGATGAGGCACTCGGAAAAGGACGTCGCAACCGCGATGGTGGAGGGTGCGCTGCTCTCCGACCTTAAGCTCGAGCCCTACAAGAAAAGGAAGAAGGACGAGAAGAAAATAAATAGGTTGGCCATAGTTTCCAAGCTGGACCTGGGGGCCGCGGTCGAGGAAGGAAGGATGCTGGCCGAGTCTCAAAACTATGCGAGGCTGGTGGCAGTGGAGCCTGCGAACATAATGACGCCGAGAAAACTCGCGGATGTTGCGAAATCCCTCGCGAAGGAATATGGGTTTGGCTTCAGGGCCATGGGCAAGGGGGAATTGGAGAGGAAGGGGATGAACGGCATACTCGCGGTCTCGAGGGGAAGTGTGCAGGAGCCGGTCCTCATAGAGATGAGTTATAACACGGGCAAAAAACTGCCCCTTGTCGCGCTT
>JAXDAS010000121.1:0-3644 GCA_034679605.1 Microcaldota archaeon | reverse complement strand
CCCCGTATGGTCAAGGATGTAGGCTGCCGCCCTTCCCACGGCGTACTTGAACCCCGCCGGAGCCCTGACCAGGGCCCTTTCCCTGACTTCGGAAACAAAGCTCTTCACCGCATCCTTCACAGTGCCTTTTTCCACTCCGCGCAGCACCAATTTTTTCCAGAGGATGTAGAAGCCCGCGTATTCCACGGCGTACATCGCGATGGTGCCGGCTGCCAGGCCCAGGACTGCAAGGGCGGGCGTGACCACTCTTCCGCCCAGCGCCGCTATTTTCTCGGTAATCCCGACTGAAATCCCGAATGAAAGGAATTCAAACGGTGTGGACACCAGGACCATGGTTGACATGTCCGGCTTCAGGAGCGCGCGCAGCGGGCTCACTTTTTCCTTTATCCTTTCCAGCAAGCCCTTCCTCTCTTTCTCCGCATGCTCTTCTGCTGGTGCCGGATGCTCCTTCTTGTGCTTCCTGAATTTCGCTATCGAGCCCACGAAGAAAGGGTGGCAGAGCGCAGTGGTGTAGGCGATGGCTGAGCCTATTGCGCCTACGGAGGGGCCCAGTGCAGCCTTAATCGCCATTCCCACGCCTACAAGCCCAATCCTGTATGCGAACTTGTATATCTTCGCGGTCCATTTCGCGAGCTTGGGATGGTCCTTCTCGGCCTCCTGCATCTGCTCGGAAGGATGTTTCTCATCCTTCAGGCCGTATATCTGGCCCATCGCCTCTTTCGCGGCGATTCCGGCGGCCTTGAGGCGATGCATCCTGCAATGGGCAATCTCCGCATCGTTCTCGGCGCCCTCCTTGTATTTCTCGCCCAGGCGCCCGAACAGGCTCTTCCTTGCCTTTCCGCCCCTTACGGAGCCCTTTCCATCTTCCTTGGCCGGTTTTCCGAATTCCATTTTGCATCACCTCTTTTATAGTTGTGATAAGTAGTTACTTTTCGCGGGTATATTAATCTATTCCATAAAAAGCTGAATATGTATGCAAAAATAGTATATATTTTAAACCTTTTTGGAACAATTATTCCATTATGGAAGCACTTGACGAGAAAGATTATAGCATATTGGATGTACTCAAAACGAACTCTTCTTTATCAATAAAGCAGATTTCGAAAAAAACTTTGATTCCTGTGGCGACGGTGCATAACAGGATAAAGAAGATGAGGGCGAACGGCATAATTACCGGCTATACAATCAAAATAGATAAGGCGAAGCTCGGGAAAAAGATGGTCGCCTACGTGCTCATAAAGGCGGTGCCGAAGGCCGACCACATAGACATGCTGGAGAGAATCGTAAAACATGAAGCGGTGGAGGACGGGTCGGCCATCACCGGGGCTTTTGACCTGATAATAAAGATAAGGCTCGCGGACATAGATGAATTGGACAAGTTTGTGCTGAAGCATTTGCGGACCTTCAACGACATCGCGGAGACGCAGACGATGATTGCTTACAGGAACATAAGCAGATGAGATACATTTAAATACATTTTTATACACTAAATAATATGGTAAATTCGATGAACTCAAAAATAGGAATAAAGGACTGGAGCAAGGTTGAGCCCAGGCTGGACGGCGACCTCAAGCAAAAGAGGGTTGCCAGGTGCAAGGACGAGCAGGTGTTGGATTTGCTCTCAAGCGTGCGCTGGATGGACATAAAGATGGGGCTCCTGGAAGCGGGAATGAGGAAAAGCGAATCCCTTTTGCCCGCAATCGCATACCTTGCGAAGCACGGGTGGAACGACAACCTGAAGGCGCAGATAGAAGCCATGAACGACCAGCTCAGGAACGTAGAGGCAAGGCTTGTTATAGAGAAGATGGAGGAGCGGGGGCAGGTGGGAAGAAGCACAATAAGCCTCCTTATCCCAGCGCACATAATGGAAAACATAAGGGGTTCACCAAACCCGGGAAAAACCGCCCATGGCTGGAGGGAAAAGATGGATGCATACCAGAAGGCGGAGCGCATGGTGGTCAGGAAGAGGGCGATGGAGGCGCTGGCGGAGATAGGGACGCCTTTGGCTCTTGCCGAGCTTGTGAAGCTTCTTGGATGCGAGTATGAGAACATCTGCCTGTGGGCGGCAAGCATCCTGGGGCGCGCGGTGAGGGATAGGCCCGAAGAGGTCGTGCCTGTCCTGAGGAGGATGGCCGCGGAACTCGCGGCGAAGCCGGAATACGAGGAGGAAACGGCGGTGCTGAAAAGAATCTGCGAGGGGGTGGGCAAGGATGCTGGCGCACGGGCCCCTTTTTGAGCGAATCTCCGGCAAGATGCGGGTCTGGAGGAACCGCAAGCTGGAGAAGGCGCGCAGGCTGATGGAAAAAAACGGGCTTTCCCTCAAGGAGAAGATTGAGCGGGACAAGCTTGTGGAATGGCTCGGGAGGAAGGGGGGGTGGAAGGGCAATGCGTTCCTAAAGGCCTGGGCCATGCTCGGGGATGTTGGACTGAGGCCGGACCCGGACGTGCTTGGAAGGGCGATTGCGAATGGAGGCGAGGACAGCGAGCACCTCCACGGGATTGCGCATTGCTCGCTGGCGAAGGAGCTGGATTTCAACACAAGGTATTATTTCGCGAGGCTGCTCGCCGCGGAGTGCGGGGCGCTTGCGGAGAATGGGAGTATTTTGGACCCCAGGAAATCCATTACTTATTTCATATGCTCGGGGGCGGAGAAGATGGTAAGGTTCATCCGGGAGACGGAGCCAGAGCTGGTAAGGGAGTTTGAAAAGGAGAGAAGGATGTAAGAACCCTATCTTAAGCGGACTCCGGCCAGCGCGAATGCGGCCACGAGGACATTCTGCGCCTGCGCTGGCGGAAGGATTGACTCGTTGTACGGTATGTAATATGGATCTCCCCCCGAGGCGGACCTTGGTTTTGCGTAAAGGCCGTTTATCCATTCCAGCGAGCCGTCAAGCTTTCCGCTCTCGGATTCGCCCACATAGTACATGGCGAGGTTCACATACCCCGCGTCTATTAGATTCACTAGGGCATTGAGGAAGGTTGCGTTCACCCCCAGCTCCTCCGCCTTTGCTGCAACTTCCGCCGGAATCTCGGCCGCTGCCGGGCCTTCCGCGGCCGCAACGGCTTCGCCAACTGGCAGCACGAAGTGTTCGCCCTCCCTTCCGCGCAAGCGGCCGAAGGCAAGCTGGACGGTTTCCAGGCCGGAGCGGTTCTTGCTCAGGACCCCGTAGTTCCCGGCCTCGGTCTCTCCGAAGTTGCTTCCGAGCAGGCCAGCCAGCTCCCATGTGCCGCCGTACCTGCCCTTTCCTATGCGTTCCATCTCTTCGGCATCCAGGCCTGCGGTTTTGGTGGCCCAAAGGTAGAACGCGGTGGCCTCGCTGAGGGTTTCGGCGCTGAGTCCCCCGCCGAACCTCCTGTTGTAGTCGCGCACCCATTCGGAAAAGATTGTCCTCGCGCCCCGGCTGAAGAGTTCCTCTGGATGGCGCTGTATCCTCTTGTAATAGGCGTCGAACTGCTCCTCCGCGGGCAGCTCTTCCGTGGCCTCGCCGCGGGTGGGCACCGAGGCGAGTATGTCACGCCCGTGCAGAGGCTCGATCCCCCTCAATGCGTCCATGGTGAGCGAGGTCGTTGCCTCCGCGCCCCTCCTGCTTCCGTGGAGCTTCCAAACGCCGTTTTCGAACTTGAGGTTCATCCCTATCGCGCTC
>JAXDAS010000120.1:0-4104 GCA_034679605.1 Microcaldota archaeon | reverse complement strand
CTGGGCTCGTATCCCGTCCCGCCCACCTCGAACATCCTGCCCCCGGCCAGCACCCTGCGCACGGTCATCTCGTTCCTTGTGAGGGTCCCAGTCTTGTCCGTGCATATCACGTCCGCGCATCCGAGCGTCTCCACGGACTTGAGCTTCTTCACTATGGCATTCCTCTTGCTCATCCTCTGCACGCCTATCGCCAGCGTAATCACGACCACCGCGGGCAGCCCTTCCGGTATTGCGGCCACAGCCAGGCTGATGGATGTGAGGAACATCTCCACGGGCTCGAAGCCCCTGCCCAAACCCGCCAGAAATATGAACGCGCAGAGCACGAGCACGCCCATCCCGAGCTGCTTCCCCATCCTGTCCAGGTCGATCTCCAGGGGGGTCCTCTCCTTCCGGACGGCCTGCACCATCTCGGTTATGCCGCCCATCCTCGTTTCCATGCCCGTCTTCTCCACGAGCATCCTTCCCTTCCCCGCGACCACCACGGTCCCCATCCAGACCCTGTCCTTCCCGGGCTCGTGCTTGTGCACGGGCACGCTCTCCCCGGTGAGCGCCGCCTCGTCCACCGAAAGCCCGCACTCCTCGAAAACCACCCCGTCCGCGGGCACCCTGTCCCCGGCCTCCAGCAGAACCACGTCCCCCGGCACAACCTCCCGCGCGTCTATGCTCTCTGCCCTCCCGCCCCTCAGCACGTTCGCATGCGGGGAGACCATCCTCTTGAGAGCCTCAAAGGATTTTTCGGCCTTGTACTCCTGCACAAAACCTATTATCGCGTGCAGGAGGACAATCGCCATTATCATAAGCGTGTCCAGCCCCTCCCCCAGCATTTCAGCCACTATGGCGGCCGCGATGAGCAGCAGCACGAGGAAGTCGGTAAATTGCCTCAAAAATTTGATTATTACATGCTCGCCCTTCCTCTCCCTCAATTCGTTCGGCCCGTATTCCCCGAGCAGCCGGGCCGCCTCCTCGGCGCTCAAACCGGCATACCTGCCCATGTTTTTCAACTTCGGGGTCCCGGCGGCGTTCCTCCCCTGCTCCATGGTTTCTGTTCAGGCAAGAGTTTTATAAACTCTTACTAATCAATTATGCGCGAGGTGCTTGTTATGTATGGTGTAACCCCACAGGCTTACGACAGGGCAATTACCGTCTTCAGCCCGGACGGAAGGCTTTTCCAGGTGGAGTATGCGAAGGAGGCGGTTAAGAGGGGCGCGACAGCCATAGGGCTCTGCACTGAGGACTCGGTGGCCCTCGTCGCCTACAAGGCCGCCCACTCCAAGCTCATAGTCCCGGAATCCATGCAGAAGATTTTCGACGTGGACGACCACATGTGCGTCACCGCGAGCGGACTGATTGCGGACGCGCGCAAGCTCGTGGAGATCGCGAGGACGCAGGCGCAGAGGCACAGGATGACGTTCAGCGAGCCCGCGCCCACGGAGTCCATAGCCAGGCACGTCTGCGACCTTATGCAGTTGTATACCCAATACGGGGGAATCCGCCCCTTCGGCGTCTCCCTGCTCGTCGCCGGAATAGGCAAGTCCGGCCCCGAGCTGTACGAGGCCGAGCCCAGCGGCGCCATGACCGGCTACTACGCCGATTCCATAGGCAACGCGAAAAAGGAGGTGGACGAGCTCCTCGAGAAGAAGTTCGACCGCAAGATGGACATAAAGGACGCGGTCGGAATCGCCGTGGACGCCCTCAAGCAGACAAGCGAGTCCAAGCTCACCGCGGACAACGTGGAAGTGCGCTACGCGACGCTCTCCTCGCCAAAGTTCGTCTTCATGGGGGAGAAGGAAATCGCAAAATACCTAAAGTGATTATTGCGAAGCCACTATCGTCCCGGAGTGCTTCTTTCCTTTTATCGCATTCCCCAAATCCTTGATGTTTTTCCCGCCCACGAAATGCAGCTCCATCCCTCCCCTCGCCGCCAATTTGCAGGCAACCACATCGAACACAAAATTCGTGCCCGGCATCCTCTGGTCCGATTTCTGCGCCATCTCCACCAGCTGCGCGTGGCTCATCCTCCCAAACTTCTTCGCGCCCGGATTGCCCTTCGGGTCGGAGTCGTAAATCCCCTCCACGTTGCTCAGGTTTATCAGCCTCTTCGCCCCCATCGCCTCCGCGAGCAATACAGAATCCGTATCCGTGGTTATCCCGGGAATTGTCCCCCCCATCACCACTATTTTGTATTTCCCGAGCGCGGCCGCGGCTTTTGTGAAATCCCTGAAAACCCGCGGGTGCGCCGCCCCCCCCAATAATGAAGCCACCAGCGCCGCATTCATCCTCGTCCCCGCGACCGCGACCTCGTCCGCCACAAAATTGTTCCCGCAGAACTCCCGCGCCGCGGACGCATATTCCCTCGCCACCTTCCCGCCGCCCGTGACTATTCCAAGCTCTTCCCCGCTCTTCAGCACGATGTCCCTGAATTCCTTCAGGAAAGCGCGGTCAATGCTCCCGGTGCCGTTTATGAGGCTACCCCCCAATGAGATTACGACTGCCATGCGCATCCTGCGCCGAGCACAATTAAAAAGATATTCTTCCGCTCACACTTTGCAGGAAATCCCCCTGCCCCTCTTCAAATAGTATTTCTGGTGGTATTCCTCAGCAGGATAGAACTCACCAATAGGCACTATCTCGGTCACAATAGGATTTTTGTGCTTCTTCCCCTCCATCGCCTTTGATTCCGTCGCCTCCTTCTCCTGCTTTTTTGAATAGAAAAATATCACGGACCTGTAATTAGTCCCCATATCCAATCCCTGCCTGTTCTTCGTGGTCGGGTCGTGCATCCTCCAGAACGCATCCAACAATTCCTTATAGGAAACAACAGAAGGTTCGAACTCCACCCGCACCGTCTCCGCATGCCCGGTCCGCCCGCCGCATACCTCTTCATAAATGGGATTCTTCTTGGCCCCTCCCGCATATCCCGCGGTGGTCCTCACCACTCCCTTCACCTTATCAAATTCCTCCTGCACATGCCAGAAGCACCCTGCCGCAAAAGCCGCAGTTTCCGTTTTGGCTTTCCCCCCACCCATCTCAAAAAGCCTCAGCGCAGCCGCGTTTATGCAATACCTCTTCCCGGTTGGCGGCGGCCCGTCGTCAAAAACATGCCCGAGGTGCGCCCCACAACGTGCGCAGAGCACCTCCTCCCTTTCCATGAACAGGCTCTTGTCCATTTTAATCCGCACATTCAATTCCGAAACCGGCTCCCAGAAGCTAGGCCACCCGGTCCCGGACTCAAACTTAGCCCCGACTTCAAAAAGGTCCGTGCCGCAGCAAACGCACTGGTAAAGCCCCTTCCCGGAAGGCACATCACATTTGCCGGTAAACGGAACCTCAGTCCCCCTCTTCCGCGTAATCTCGAACTGGCCCGGAGCAAGTGTCTTCTTCCATTCTTCATCAGTCTTCACAATCTCCGGTACTTCCTCCACCCTTTTCGTCCGCGCGTTGAAAATCCGAATCTAAAGTACCTTCTTCATCACTTCATTCTCAGCAAAAAGTTTCACGAATGGCTTTATGTACGCCAAAAACTTCAGCGGCCTCACCACATACGCCTTCCCCGCCTTCCGGACGGTGTTGAAGCCCAACCTGTACATAACCATCTCATCAGTTTTCGAGCATTTCCCGAAAGAAACCGTCCCGTCCGCCCCTATCTCGCCCACCGCGTCAAAAAGCCCGGCCAAAAACGAGGCGCTATACTCATTTTTGTACTTGAACCTCTCCTCCTCTTCCTCCAGAACCTTCTGGAAAAACTTCCGGTAAGCGGTATGGTAGAAATAGACCGAATCCCCCCCAGTGAGCACCTTCCCAGGCTCGGCCACCTTCGCCTTCAGGCATGCGTCCATGAAAACCGCGAGCAGGCCCTCGCTTCCCCTCACCCCTATGCCCGAGGGAACCCTCGCCTCCTTCCACAATCCTATAATATAGGATAATTCCGGGGTGAGCTTTACCTTCATCCTTTGACCCTCTTCCTCACTCTCTCTTCCTCTTCCTTCTCCTCACCCCGGACGGACGGAATCTTCTTCGCCGGCACGAACTTCCCAAGCCTCTGCGCCGTGGTGGTCGAGAGAGACTTCACTATCTCGCTCGCCAGAAGCTCGTCCTGGTCCGCCT
>JAXDAS010000119.1:0-3692 GCA_034679605.1 Microcaldota archaeon | reverse complement strand
AGGCGGAGAAGAGGAACGTTGAGATAGTGACGCTCACCGGCCACAAGAAGCTGGGCCTGAAGGCGGACATGGAGATAAGCGGCCAGCTCAACAGGATACTCGCGGAGATACCCGCGGAGAGCTGCGTGTTCATATCGGACGGCGCGTCGGACGAGGAGATAATGCCCATCATCCGCTCCCGCATCAAGATAGACGCGGTCAAGGTGGTGGTGATGAAGCAGGCGAAGGAGCTGGAGAAGACCTATTTCGTGGTCCTGGAGAAGCTGAAGGACCCCTATTATGCGAGGATAATATTCGGCGTGCCCGCGATACTCGTGCTCCTCTTCTCGCTCTCCAGCTATATGGAATGGGGATGGAAGCCGGTCGGGATAGTGGTCGGCCTCTACCTGCTCATAAAGGGCTTCGGCATAGAGGACATGCTTTTCGGCCTAGCGAGGGAGTTCCGCTTCTCCATAGAGAAAACGAGCTGGCTCGCGTACATCTCGGCCTTTGCTCTGCTGCTGGTCTCTTTCTGGGCCGCGCAGGAGGCTTATTCCGAGGCGTTCTCGATGGGCCTGGACGGGGGGAAGACGGTGGCGTACGTCCTGAAGTCGCTCCTGTTCCTTTTCCCGTGGGTATTCCTCCTGGTGATAGGGGGAAAGATAATAGACGCGATAAGCGAGAACAGGAAATTCATAATTACCAGGTATTCGCTGTATGCGGTCGCGGTTCTGCTCACCGCCATGGTGCTGAGCATAGGCGCCCAGTGGGTGCTGAACCTGGAGGAGCCGTACGTGAGCTTCGGGGACTTCCTCTTCGTGATAGTGACCGGCCTCATCATAGGGTATGCGGCGATAATGGTCATAGGGATGATAAGGAAGGGCAGCGTTCTTTCCATGAAGCTGGAGGGGAAGGACGTGATAAACGAGAACGGGAACTTCCTGGGCAAGGTGCTGGGCGTGGACGCGAAGAGGGAGCAGCTGGTGCTCCAGAACCAGCTCGGGAGGAAATTCAACCTCTCCTTCAGGTACATCTATTCCATAGAGGACAGCGTGTTCGTGAAGAGCGCCTAGGCCTGGTGGAACTGCTTCCTTATCTCACTTAGAAGCCTTTTCTTGGCGGGGCATTCCTTCAATACGAGGCCCAGTATGTCGAGTATGTTCTCGGCCTCGTATATCCTCACCTTTCCCTTTATCTCGCCCTTGAGATACACGTCCTTCGCGTTGGCCTTGGGGATGAGGACCTTGATTATGCCCGCGTCGTAGGCAGCCTCCACCTTAGCGGTGACGCCGCCCACCGGGAGGACCTCGCCCCTTACGGATAGGGAGCCGGTCATCGCGTATGAGTTGTCCACCGGGATTCCTTCCAGGTCGGAGATGACTGCGACGGCGATGGAGATGGAGGCGGAGTCGCCCTCCACGCCCTCGTACGTCTGGAGGAACTGTATGTGGATGTCCTTGTTGGAGAGGTCCTTCTGCGCGTATTTCTTTATTATGGCGGAGACGTTCTCCACCGCCTCCTTTGCGATCACTCCCAACTTTCCAGTCGCGATTATCTTCCCCCCGCTCTTGGACGAGGAGGGGGTTACCTCCGCGACTATCGGCAGGACTATGCCCGAGAACGCGTCCCCGAGCACGGCGAGCCCGTTCACCTTCCCCACGGAATAGCCCCTTGTGGGGAATATCTGGTATTCCTTCTTGTGCTCCACCATTTTCCCTACGACCTGGGACTCGATCGGCTTCGCGACTACGCGGCCCTTGCGGACGTGTTCCACGGTGACCTCCTTTGCGCCCTCCTCCCTGGCGAAATCCCCCGCCGCGCGGACAAGGCCGCCTATCTCGCGGAAATTGAGCGTGAACTTTTTCCTCCTCCCGGAGAGCCTCCTTGCCTCCTCAACCACCTCGTGCACCGCGTCGAAAGTGAATGGGGGGATGCGGCCGTCCTTCTTCACCTCCTGGGCGACGAACCTCGCGAGCTTCTCCTCATTTTTTTCGTCGTCGTCCATGGAGTCCTCCACATAAATCTCATACCCTTCGCCCCGTATGCGCGAGCGGAGGGCGGGGTGGATGTGCTGGAGGTCCGGGAGGTTGCCCGCGGCAACGAGCACGAAGTCGGAGGGGGCGGGCTCGGTCTTCACGAGCGCCCCGGAGGAGAGCTCGCTCTGGCCGGTTATGGGATACCTTTTCTCCTGTATTGCGGTGAGGAGCTCGGCCTGCCAGTTCATCTTCAGGGAAGCTATCTCGTCTATGAAAAGGACGCCCTTGTTCGCCTTGTGGATTGCGCCCGACTCCACGCGGAGATGGGACGGGGTCCCCAGCCCTCCGGTCTGGAGGGGGTCGTGCTTCACATCGCCCAGGAGGGCGCCGGCCTTGGAGCCGGTCGCGTCCACGAACGGGGACGTGAGGCGGCCGGAATTGTCCACTATGACGCGGAAATTCGCCCTCTGCAGGGAAGGCATCATCCTCTTGGAGAGGCCCGCGGCCGCGGATGAGAGCACATAAAATATGGAAAGGCCGAAAAGGATCGCCAGTACGAGCGTCTTCTGATCCTGGGAGATGTCCAGCAGGAAGACCACTATTATCGCTATTATGGCCATCACAAGCAGGATGAAGAGGGGCGAAATCCCATGCTGCTCCTGCTCCTTCTGCCTCTCGGCGGAGCGGAACGCCTGCGACATCCTCCTCCCGAGGGAGTTCCTGAGCAGCCTGGGGAGCTGGAACGCCTTCCTTTCACCGGTGTATTTCTCTACCATGTTCAGCTCCTGCGGGGAATAGAAGGGCGCCTGTTCCTTGTGCTTCGCGAGGTAATTGGAATCCGGGAAGGAGGGGACCACCTTTATGAGCGGCTCTGAATCATTATTCGGGTTCTCGAAGGCGAGGACGTCCTGCAGTTCTCCCGCGGGGAGCAGTTCGGCCATCCCTTGGGCAAGCATGCTCTTTCCGGTCCCGGGCGGGCCTATGAGCAGGACGTGCCTCTTCTGCTTGGCGGCTTTTTTTACAATCTCCACCGCCTTATCCTGGCCTATCACCTGGTCTATAAGCCTTGGGGGGACATCTATCTCCTCCGTTGTCTTGAATTTCTTCATCGCATCACTTCGTGATGTCTGACGGAATTCTGCCCGATTTTCGCGTCTGCGAAAATGGGCGCCATTTTCCAGCTGGAAAATTTGCGCGGAATTCCATCATGATCCTCATCCCTTGGAGCCCACCACCTGCACGTCCTTAAACCAGATTTTTGGGGAGATAAGGCCGTTCCATGTGGTGAGCGTGTCTCCCACCTTGCTTATTGAGCTAAAAAGGTTAAATACGTTTCCGGTGAGCAGGAGGTTCGTTACCGGGAACTTCTCGTCCTTGTCCTTCACGAAAAAGGCTATGTCCGCCTCCACCCCGAAATCGCCGCTCACGGAATTGGAGGTGTGCATCCCGTGGAATGATTCCACGTATATGTAATGGGCCGCCGCATGCGCGGGGTAGTCGCCCTTCCCCACTGCCAGGTTGGATTGGGAGGGCGCGGGCGGGGAGGAGTGGCTTGCGCGGCCGCAGTTGCCGTCCCTCCATGAGCCGAGCCTTGCGGCGGTGTATGAATCGTAGAGGAAATCCTCCAGGGCCCCGTCCCGGATGAGGGAGATGTCCTTCGCGGCGATTCCCTCGGCATCAAAGGGCCACATGTTCGCGGCGTTCGCCTTCAGCGAATCCCTTATGGAGAGCTTTTCG
>JAXDAS010000118.1:0-7674 GCA_034679605.1 Microcaldota archaeon | reverse complement strand
GGAGGGAATGGATTTGGGGGGTTAGCTTGCTCTTTGGAAAGGAGGCGAGGATTTCGGAGTTCCGCGGGAAGGAGGGGATGCGGAATTTCCTTGCGGCCTCCAGCTTTATCCTCTCGAAATCCCTCCTGCCTGAGAGAAGCTGGGAAATTATGTATTTTACTGCATCCCGCATCCGATTACCAGAGGTTGGAGATTATGCCCGCGAGCGCGTACACCGGGGCCTCGAATATCGGGAAGAGCAATGCGCCGTTTATCGTCGCCTTGTAGTCGGAGAGAACGTCCGGGACCGCGCGCACGGTGATGCCCGCCTCCTCCCTCACTGCGGGCGCGTTGGCGGACTGCACCAGGATTTTCGCCTGGTATTCCTCCTCCTCGAAGCCCGCGACCTCGTAGAGGATTGTCTTGGTGCTTCCGCCCGCGACGTAGATGGTCTTGGTGAAGGACCATTTGGGGACCCCTGTGGAGGAGACCGCGAACAGGTCGCCTGCGGCGCCCTTGTTGGCTATGGTCACCTCGAAGACGGCGGGCTGGCCTAGGCCGACCCTCCGGTAGGTGGGCGCCACGCCCATGTCCATGACGTCGTTGCTTATCTCTATCTCGGCTATGAACGAGACGTTCCCGAGCTGTTCCTCGTCACGCTCGTCCCGCACGGTTACCGGGATTGAGTACATTCCCTCGGGCGCGTCCCTCGCCGAGGTTATGGTGACCTGGAGGGGCCTCCCGTAAAGCATGCTGTTGCGGTAGCTCCAGCCCCCGGGCACGTAATCCACGGTCGCCATGTCGTAGTTGCCGCCGATGCCGTGCATGCCCCCGGAGTAAACCTCGTTATGGATCGTGATTGGCATGGTCTGGCCCGGGCCCATCCTGCCGAGGGATATCCTGTCCCCGTCGTTTATGGGCTGGGTGAGCGGCTCCAGCATCTGTGCTGAGAAGACCGATGCCACAAGAAGGAATGACAAAAGCAATGCTCTCATGCGGTTGTTATTGATGTATAATGTTAAAAGGCTTATCAGTATTCTATTGCGAAATTTTTGAACTGCGGCGCGGCGTTTTTGCTGAATTCCAGGATTTCTACCCTCTCGACTTTGCGGACCTGGTCGTTAACTTATATACTAATAAGGAAAAAACCGTATGCCTTCTCGGTGCCGCTCTCGCAGAGGATTTCGACGTCCCCGTCCTCCAAATTGCGGACCCAGCCGGTTATGCCGAGGGATTTTGCGGCGGACTGCACCAGCCAGCGGTAATTGACGCCCTGGACGCTCCCGCGCACGAGGAGGTGCGCACGGAAGGCCAAATTCACACCTCTACGGAGGCCCCCTCGTCCTCAATTTCCAGGTGGAAGCGCTGCATGAGGTGGTGCCTGCCCTTCATTTTCACGACCTCTATGCGCCTCTGCCTCTTGTCCTTGGTGTAGGCATAGTCCATGCGTATCCAGCCGTCCACCAGGTTCTCTATGCCGTAGGGGGTGCGGGGCGCCTCGCCCTCCGCGGCGGGAACCTCCCCAGAAACGATTAGCGTCGTGGTTTTCCACCTGCGTATGTTCTCTATCACGTTTATGAAGCCCTTCTTGCGCTCTTCATCGCCGTGGAAGAGGAGGGCGACGGGCATTATGGAGTCCACGACCATGCGCTCCACGCCCATCGTGTCCACGATCTCGCCTATTGCGGACTTCTGGTTCACGAACTGGTCCACCTCGTACGGGGGATAGTCCAGGAATATGAGCTGCTTGGAGCTCTCCAGCTCGGAGAGGTTCCAGCCCTTGTAGTCCATGTTCTTGTAGGTGGATTCCCGGCTTTCCTCTATGACGACATAGAGCCCTGGCTCGCGGTAGAGCTGCGCCCCCTTCACCAGGAATTGGAGGGCGAGCGTGCTCTTGCCCGAGCCAGTCGGCCCGCTCACAAGGATTATCGAGCCGGGGCTGAGGCCGCCCCCCAGGAGCTTGTCCAGGCCGGGTATCCCGGTCTTAACCAGTTCTTCTTTGGAAATCTTCATAATCATCCCGCCTCCTTCTTTCCCATCAGCTTCTCCCCTATCCTGAGCCTCTGCTCTATGCTCTTCTTGTAACGCTCCCTCTCCTCGGGTGTCGCGACCTTCTCCATTATGTATTTCTTGTAGTCGTGGGTGGTGGCGCCCAGGAACATCAATATCTCATGCAGGTCGGAGACCGAGAGCACGAACTCATCGGGCCTGAGTATCTCTATGGAGAAGGGGCTGTATGAGCCGCATAGCCTCGCGAGGGTGGGGATGTCGGTCGTGAGCACCTTCACCTCAACCGAGGTGGAGAACATTCCCCCGCTCTCCAGCGGCTCGTCTATCTCCCCGTGCGCGTAGAGGACGCCCTGCTCCTGCAAAAGCTTCTGCACGAAGCCCACCCCCAGTTTTTGCAAAGCCTCCTTCTGGTTGCCGTGCAAGTCGAAGTAGAGGAGGGCGAGAACGCCGCCGTCTTTTACTGTCTTTTCTATGAGCTTGTTTATGTCCTTCTCCTGCATCAATACCACTCATTATAGAGTAAATAAAAAAGAATAAGAAAGGAGGAGATTATTGGAACATCTGGAGGCACTGTTCCCTTTCTTCCCCTGTCAAATCGTCGCAGTAGGACGCGTATTGCTGCTGCATGAGCTGCTCGAAATCGCAGACCTGCCCGGGCGTGGCGAACTTCTCGTCCCCGAACACTGCCGGCTCGCAGCGATAGCTCACCGGCGGAGCCTCGTAATCCACGGGCTGGTAGTCGGTTGCGCCGCCTTCCGCAGGCTCACCCTCCTCCGCGGTCATGGAAAGCCAGTCGCAATTCTCGAAGCCGGGGGCCTCTCCCATCATGTCGACGGGCATGTAAACAGTGTTGCCCTTCATTATGCTGACGTAGGGGACCGTCTGGCCCATGGACTGGTACGAGCCCTCCATGCGGACGTTCTGGCCGCGTATGTACATGGTGTACTCCCCCGGGGCCTCGCCGCCCCAGGTGACCACGCACCTGATTGGCGCGCCGGCCGCCATGAGGGCGTCCATGCTCCATTCATCCATATTGAAGCCGCCGGTTTCTCCTCCGGTAGTGCCTCCGGTGGTTCCGCCAGTGGTGCCTCCGGTCGTCCCGGTTCCGCCGGTTGTTCCTCCGGTTGTGCCGGTTCCGCCCGTTCCTCCCGTCGCTCCGGTGCCTCCTGTGCCGCCGGATGTTCCGCCGGTCCCTGCCTGCGCCCCTCCGCCCGGCTGCGTGCAGCCGAAGAGGAGGATTGCGGCAAGCAATATAGCTAGTATGTGTTTCATTTTTCCACCTTGGAAAAGGAATGGAAACCAAAGTATAAATAGATAGCGCTTACGCTAGAAGAATAAAACATAAGTAAGGGAAAGAATAGTCCAATAAAGATTGGATATGATATATGCCTTTAGTGACTGCAGGCTGAAACCCTCGCGTTAGCTAGAGTCTTACACCTCAGTTCTATCAAACCCGTCTATTACGGGCGGCCTTTGCTTCCTAGTTTTGAGAGTCGCTTCGACCTTAGATGCTTTCAGGTCTTATCGACGGAGGGCGTGGCTGCCCAGCAATGCAATGACACAACTGGTATACCAGAGGCCCCGGGTCTCCGTTCCTCTCGTACTCAAAGACCCTTCCTCTCAAGAAGCAACACTTCCAGAAGATACTACCGTACTGTCTCGCGACGTACTGAACCCAGCTCATGTGGGACTTTAATGGATGTACAACCCAACCCTTGGCTGCTCCTACACAGCCAGGATGTCCCAAGCCGACAGCGATGTACCAAGCCGCGGGGTCGATGTGTACTCTCGCCCGCGACGAGCCTGTTACCCCCAGGGTAGCTTGTCTGACAGATTAAAACCCTACCAATAGGTTATTAATGTTCGTTAAGCCCGGCTTTCGCCTCTGCATCCCACGCTTTTAGAGATACAGTCAGCCCTGCATTTGTCTTTAACCCTCTACATCCGATTTCTGACCGGACTGAGCAGAGCATTGGGCGCCTTTGTTTCCCTATCGAAGGCGTACCGCCCCAGCCAAACTATCCACCTGATGCTGTCCCCTTGCGGGTAAGCAATATTAGAACGATTAAGTGGTGTTTCACTTTCGCCTCCACCGCCCCCGGAAGGACGGCATCGACGGCTCCCACTTACGCTAGGTAACCGCACCAATATCACAACAACAGGCTATAGTAAAGCTCCATGGGGTCTTCGTTTCCCTCTGGAAGTCCCCGGCATCTTCACCGGGAAGTGACTTCACCGGGTCCCAAGCAGGGACAGTGGGAGAGGCGTTACGCCATTCATGCAAGCCGCCAATTAAGCGGCGAGGTATTACGCTACCTTAAGCAACCGTGTCGCACATTACTGTGCGGGTCGGACTATATCATCGCCTTTCGGCGTCTGGCGTGTAGTCTCTGAGGATCCTGCCAAATCCTTCAATACTTCCTCTAATTTGTATCTCCTTTGCTTGCCCTCCATGTTCATGGAGAATGCCAGCTTCAGCAGCCGTTCAAATCCTTCTCTGGTTTTGTGCTCCCTTTTCTCGAGCCCAAGGACGATTTCCTTGAATAGCTCGAAATCATGGGCTTTCACCAGAAGATTGTACCGGCTGAAGAAAGGTATCACTTTCTCCGCGAGCTGTTTTCTATTATCTACAATGAATTGCAGGGTATCTTCCTGCCCGGGTTTGGGTATTATGCGGCCGCAGTTTATCTGCCTCATCGCAAGCTCAAGGACGAATTTCGCGTTCTTGTGCTGCGTGATGTGAAAAACCGGGTCCAACACCCACCCGAAGCGGGTTCCTTCCTGCTTTTTCAACGAGACGTTGAAACAGCCCTCGGCATCTGTGAAACCTAGGAGATAGTGATTGAGGTATTTTCCTTTCTTAAGCAGCTTGCTCAGCCGCTCTTTTTCATCCATCAAATCACCTCTGCAGTTTCCTGCTGATTGCCCTCATCGATTCGTGCATTTTCACGTTCTACGTAGCACGAACCATCTGGGTTTCCAGCATATAGCCAGATTTTGCGACCCCCCTTGTGATCGAGGGTCAGAGTTACCCCCGCTCTTTACCAGCCCTTTTTCCCATTGAACTGGGTGTTCGGGTACTAGCAGTGAGCAGGCGTCGACCGCCATACTAAGCCTCTCGACTTTGCGGCGATCTGTGTTTTTGGTAAACAGTCGCTCTCCCCATTTCAGTGCCACCTGCCCATTACTCATGGGCAGGCATCCCTTATTCCGAAGTTACGGGACCAATTTGCCGAGTTCCCTTGCTTGGGTTATCCCGACACATCTGAGCATTTTCAGCTAGGGGCACCAGTATTAGTTCTAGGTACGGGCGTTGAAGATCGGATTCGCTCCCTTTTCATGGGCCTCCGGAATCGGCCGAAGATTGCTCCCATTCCAGCCTTTAATCGACTTCTCCTCATAATAAGACTCCATCGATTCGTGGCTGTTAAACAGGGTCTCCCCTGCTCGGCTTATCCCAAGGCGTCAAGAGCGGAACTTGCGTTGCCGCGTCTACTTCAACGGGGCGGGAATATTGACCCGCTTCCCTTTCGTGCATTCGGAGTTGCCTATGCACTTAGGACCGCCTAACCCTCAGCTGACAAACATGGCTGAGGAAACCGTGCCCTATCAGATGTCCAGGATTCTCACCTGGATATGCTGCTACTAGCGCCAGGATATTCATACCAGAGCGGTCTACAGGAACTTACGCCCCTGCTTCTGCCCGCCCCGGTCGCCCCCCTACTCCACGAGCTTTTGGCTCGGGCGGGGTATCGGGACCTGGTTTAGCCCCGTATATTTTCGGAATCTGCACCCTCGACTGGTCCGCTATTACGCGTTGTTTAAAGGATGGCTGCTTCTAAGCCTACCTTCCAGCTGTCTAAGGATAGAGACGCCTTTCTGATTTACACTTAACCAGGATTTAGGGCCCTTAACCTCGCGTACGGTCGTTCCCGAAAGGGCTCACCGGCTTACCCTGTGAAACCCGACTGCCGCCTTCTATAGAGGGAATGGATTCGGAGTTTGATAGGGAAGTGACTCCTTTCGGAGCCGCTCTTCCCATTCAGTGCTCTACCCCATTACCTTCCTCCAGCGACGCTGTCCTGAGGGACATTTCGGAGGGAACCCGCTATTGCCGAGTTCGACTGGACTATCACCCCTACGCCCGGGTCACCCAAGAGGATATACCATCTGTGGTTGCGGGCCTCCACCAGCGATCAAGCTGGCTTCGCCCTGCCCGGGTGTAGATCACTCGACTTCAGGTCTGAGATGAGTGACTGAACCCCCTTTCGGAGGTCGCCCCTGGTTTCCTGCGGGCGCTCGCTTTCGCTTCAGCTCTCACTTCGCCACGCATCTCAACTCCCTGGCTCTTGCTTCGAGAAGAAAGACAAGACACCGGTTAATCCGCCTCGATCCAACCATTTCTGGAATTCACTTCGGCGGACCTGAACCCTTTCATGCCTTGCCTGCCTGTCTCCATGTAGTTTCAGGGTCTTTTGACTCTCCTTCCGGAGTCCTTTTCAGCATTCGCTCGCGCTACTAATTCGCTATCGGTCTAGCGCCACATATTTAGGCTTGGGGATTGGTCTCCCCATATTCACGCCCTCTATCCGGAGGACGTTACTCTTCAAGGATCGCTCCTCCCCGCTTCGCATACGGGACTATCACCCGCTATGGTGCGGCTTTCCAGCCAACTTCTGCTCGAAGAGAGGATGCTCCCCGCCACATCTACCTTGCATTGCTGCAAGGAATTCGGCTCGGCCTTGCCGGCGTTCAGTCACCTTACTGACCGGATCCCAATAGGTTTCTTTTCCACCCGGTACTAAGATATTTCAATTCCCGGGGTTGTTATACTCCTCAGTTGCCCGAGGGGTATGCGGCCCGATTCCAGGATCACGGGTTGCGTGCACCTACCCTGGACTTATCGCAGCTTACCGCGGGGCTCTGCGGGCACCAGCCTAGCCATCCACTACATGGATTGCAACATATCCAAATTATTATTGGACTATCCTTTCATACTCATGATGGATATGCCCGAACGACGGTAAGACCAGAGTAGATGAGGCCTTTTCCGCCGGTACCGGAAACCCGAAACGGGAAACCGGAAACGGACTATCCGACCTTCCTTCAGAGAAGGAAAAGTCTAATGCTTTTGTCAACGCGCCATTGCAGAAGCAAGCGGGCGCTCCAAAAGAGCACTCCCCCTAACGGAGGTCAAATATTAACGTCACAACTGTTTATAAAGGTTTTTGTGCTCCGACGGAGAAACTGATGCCGGGAAGGGCAAAATTGGCAGAATAGTGCACCGAACGCGGGCGAACTGCTTATACTCGCCGCCCCTTCCTGGATTTTCTCCTGAGCTCCCTGAACTGTTCTTTTATTTCCCCGGCAAGGAACAGGACGAACGGCCTGTAATCGCCGAAATGGCCCTTCTCCTGCGTTTCGAAATACTCGTCCCTCTTGGAAAACGGGATATCGGTGAACGGGAAGCCGTTCGCCTGCAATATGTAATTAAGAAGCAACCTGGCCATCCGGCCGTTTCCGTCCGCGAAAGGATGTATTGTCACGAAGCGGGCGTGGAACTCGGCCGCGAGTTCCACCGGATGGATTCTGCCCCTTTTCTCCCGGTACCACGCCAATAGCTCGTGGATCAATTTTGGAACTTGTTTCCATTCCGGGAACGCATAGCCGGAACCGCGTATGTAT
>JAXDAS010000117.1:0-3068 GCA_034679605.1 Microcaldota archaeon | reverse complement strand
GGTTGTAATAAAAAACGCGTTTTACGCGGTTGTAGTTTCTCAAAACCGTTTTGATATCGTAGAGATAGACAATCATGCAAACACAATGTAACCATGGTTACAATTAGTTTAAATTATTATCATTTTTCATTTCATAAGAACAATATTAGTGGAAACACACCCCCTCCAGACCCCCTTCTTTTAATCCCTTTAGCTCAATATTAAAATGTGAATTTGGAGCCGCGGGCCTATCAGGCACAGATAATCGATTCCGTGAAGAGGAACGGCAACAGCTTAGTGGTATTGCCGACGGGCCTGGGCAAGACCCTGATCGCGCTCTCTTTGATCGAGAAAACAACTTCAGAAGGCGGAAACGCGCTCTTCCTCACACCGACAAAGCCCCTTGCGCGCCAACACACCATTTCCGTAAAAAACACCCTCCCTATTTTGGAAAAAGACGTTTCCTTGGTGACCGGCGAGACCTCGGGAAAGAAGCGGGAGGAGCTCTATTCATCAAAAATATTCGTTTCCACACCCCAAACAATCCGAAACGACATAAGGAACGGCATCTACCCAAAAGAAAGGACAAAACTCGTCGTTTTTGACGAAGCCCACCGGGCGGTCGGGGATTACGCGTATGTGGAAATTGCCCAAAACATGCCGGAAAACTGCCTTTTCCTTGCGCTCACCGCCTCCCCTGGCGGGGACAGGACGAGGATAAAGGAGGTTCTGGGGAACCTGAGGATAAAAAACATAGAGATACGGACCGAATTCGACCCAGATGTGTTGCCGTTCATGAAAACCATGGACAAGAACTGGGTGCAGGTGGAACTTTCCCCCAAACTGAAAGAAGCGGACGCAATCCTGTCGTCCCTGGCCAATTTCTATTCCCAAAAACTATCCTCCACATTCATGAAGCCGCCAGTGACTTCGAAACAGCAATTTATGCTGTACGGGCAGAGGCTGAGGAACCTTCGGCACCCCATGAAGTATTCGTTGCTTTCCTACTATTACACCCTGCTCCACCTGCTCCACATGCAAGAGCTGCTGCAGACACAGGGGCCGCACCCATTCCTCCTCTATCTGGAAAAACTGAACGCGCATGATTCAAAATCCGCCCGGGCGATAACCAAGAGCACGGAGATTGCGAAAATAAGGCAGATTGTCAGCTCCGTGGAGGACCATCCAAAAACAGAGAAGCTTTTGCAGCTTCTCTCCAACATGCGGGACAAGAAACTTATTTTGTTTGTCCAGTACCGGGACCAGATAAACAGGATAAAAGATGTCCTGGACCAGAAGGGCTACAAGTCAAGGATTTTCGTCGGAAAGCGCGACGGCTTCACAAGGAAAAACCAGGAGGAAGCCATGGACGCCTTCAGGAGGGACGAATTCAACATCCTCATCGCCAGCTCAATCGGAGAGGAGGGGCTGGATATACCCGCAGTTGATTCCGTAATATTCTACGAACCCATCCCGAGCGAGATACGCTCCATACAAAGAAGGGGCAGGGCAGGGAGATTCAAGGACGGCTCTGTCCACGTTCTGATGACGCGGGCGACGCGGGACGAATATTACTATTGGGCATCCAAGAAACGGGAGCAGAAGATGAAGGAAATCCTCCTTTCATTGCAGAAAGAGCTGGAGCTGAAGAGGTTTTCCCCCTCCGAAAAAAAGAAAGAGCTGCCCCCACAGCCGAAGGGACAATCACGGCTCGGCATGTTTGCCTGATTCATTCGATATCTTCTTCTGCAGGCAGCTTTTTCAGTTTCTTCGTGTGCCCACCCTTTCCCCGCAATGGCAGCGCGGTTTTTCCTCCACGAAGCAGAAGCACCGTGACAATGCCTATTACCAACAAAGCAGTGGCCGCCAGTATCAAAACATCCAAACCTTCCCCCTCAGCATTTTCCATCACATCAAGCGCGTTTTCATATGCCAACACCGCCTTTGCGTAGTGTTTCTGGTTGTAATATGTCTCAGCGCTGTCCACCGCTTCCTCAACTGCATTCCGGCTCTCGGCGCCCAACGAACTCCCCCGCTCGTTGTATAAATCCCCCACCGTCTGGCCGATCCTTTCGCTCTCGCCCTTCAATACCTTGATTACCCCCTCCATCTCGCCCCTGAGCATGGCCGCCTCGCTTATGGCCGCGCCAACATCATCGCTTCTATTAAGGCCGGCAAGCCGATCGGCTATCCACGACGGGCTCCTTTTGAATATGGACGCCATTGAATGGCCGCGTGGAACGGAGTTCCTCTCCTCCCCATAAATGCCCAACACCACAATGGCTTCCTCGACCGCCGCGTGCAATTCGTTCTGTTCCGATGCGCTTACAATGTCCTGGTTCGCCTTTACGGCCTCCAGCGCCGCCTTAGCTTTTTGCAACGCAGAAAGCGCACCGACCGCATCGCCCAGCCGCATCGTACCGGAAAAATAGGCGTTCTTCTCTTCCAAGAACGATATCGCCCCGCTCATGTTCGCGTCGTCAACGCCGAGCGCCATCCACTCCTTCTTCACCTTCGCTTCCCCATCCTTTAGGTATTTCTGTATCTTCGTTATCTCCTTTCCCTCCCACCCGAGGTCAACCTCCTCCAACGGGCTCGTTGTAGAAGTTGCGGTCAGGTTCCTCGCAAGCATCCCCCCCAAATACTCCGCCCTGGCCCGCATTTCTTCGGCATACGCCTCATCCAGGCCGGCCGCGGCAGCGGCGCCCACCGCACCATTCAGCTCCACAAGCTTCCTGCCTATCTCATCCCTCAGTTCCCGGTCCTTCTGGAGGAGCTTGGCCCACTCCTTTGCGTCCCTCTCCATTTGCGCCCTTGCCATCCCAATTGCGGAAAGGGCTTCGTCGTATCTCCCGGCCGCGTACAACGCAGAGGCGTTGTCAAGGTGCGACCTCGCGGCGCCGCTGAGGCCCGCGCCGGATAGCGCCTCTATTTCTTGCCCCGCGTACTCTTTCGAATCAGAAAACTCATACCTTACCTTCAATTTTGCAAGCTGGCCCTCTTCCAAACCATTTAGCTCGAGATAGGCCGCCCCGTTGCCCAGCTTCTTCTGGTTGGTTATCCGTTCTCCGGTATAGGCAAAGACCTCG
>JAXDAS010000116.1:0-6250 GCA_034679605.1 Microcaldota archaeon | reverse complement strand
CCGAACAATTTCAGGACCGCGGCGGCGCCCGCCGGGCGGGTGGTAAGGAGTTCTTCGGCCGCGAGATATCCCTTTCCAAAAAGAAGCACCTTGATTTCCCTGGCCTGCGCCTTCAGCGCGCCGGCTTTTTCCTGGTTTCCCGCCTGTTCTTCCAGCAGGGCGCTCTCGTCAAGCTTCCGCACGCACGCGACCGCCTGCGGCAGGCGCCATGACCTCGCATGGAAAAGGCCCGCCTCGTAGAATTTGCCTTCCTCAAAAAGCTTTGTGCCGGCATCCTCCACGGCATTGGCCTGCGAATGCTTTCCTTCTTTCATGAAAACCGCGGGGTATGGCGGCAGCTCGGGAGGGTTCTGCCTGGCGAACGGCGCGGTGGATGCGGAAATCTCCTTAACGACGCCGAGCAGCTGCTCTGTGCCGAGGGATTTGTATTTATCGGATGACAGCAGACCGATTATGGCGCCGAACATTGTGCAAATTATTCCAAAGAAGATGGATATGGGAATGGACACGGCATGTATGATCGCCATGGGTATTACTATCGCCGCCCCAACCAAAGCCCCTGCCAAACCCCCGTATCCGATGCGTTTCAAAGATTTCTCTACTATTATGTCATTCTGGTATGCATCTGCATGCCCTGAGAGCCATTTCTCGGCAAGGTCAAGCCTGCCCGCATCCATCGCGGCCTTGAACGCGAACAAAGGGAGGCCGTTGCAGAACCAACCGGTTTTTTTAGCCAGGAGCATCCTGTCCGCATCATCAAAATGGCCGCCGCGCAGATAAGCCGTGGCTGCTTCGTGGTGCATGTTTATTCTCTCGTAGAGCCTGCCGGCGGTCCCGAAATCGCCCTCCTTCTCATATTTCCTTGCCATTTCCTTCAGGATTTCCCAGTTCTCGTAAAATATCCGGGGCAAGTCAGGTGAAACCATGGCAAGGTGCTCAAGCCCGAATTTCACCGCCTCGCCCTGCAATCCCGCGGCGAAATAGAGATTGGAGGAGGCGAGCATGTCTCCGCTTTGGACGAGCCTGTGGGCCATCCAATTCAATTCGTCCTTCAGCCCGTATTCGGCGCAAAGCCTTGCGACCTCGATGTCGTAGCCGCTTTTCTTCACTTCTTCAAGCGCCCTGTTGGGCATCCCTACGCTTATCCAGGAGCGCGCGGCGTCCACATGGAGCTTCTTTGCGGAATCCCTTTCCGCGGCGAGGATTACGTCGCCTTCGTTCCTGACGCCGTCTTTGAGGCGGGCGAGCTTCTTCTGCTCTGCTTTCGCCTTCCTCTTGTCCAGGAATAAACGCATCCGCGCCATTTCCCGCGGGGTTTCCCTGGCAAGTTGGATGGACTTCATGTGCCCCATATGAGATAATGTCCCACATATATTTGATAAAACCATCGCCTAGGGAAGGATGCAATCAAATTTAGCCTTTGGCTTCGCAAACGCTAGCATGAGAATAGTCCCGGTTTCGAAAAAGGCATACGGAAGATTCATAGGCAGAGAGTTGAAGGGCTTTTTCATGGATTTCTTTGGGCCCAAGGTCGGAAATGATTATTACAAGAATATTTCTACAAAGGAAAAGGTGTATCTCCTATCTGCACGCGAAGGGAGCAATATAATCGGGACGGTCAAGTTAAGCACACGGGCGGGAGTCGCAAGCATTGGCGCTTTTGCGGTTGCGAAGGGGCACAGGGGAAGCGGCATAGGTACAAAATTGCTGGAAAAGTGCGAACAGATAGCGAGAAAGGATAAATGCGCAAAAATCTGGCTGTGGACGCTCCATACGATAAATGCGTACAAGTTCTACAAAGGCAGGGGATATAAGGAAGAGGCGAGGCTGAAGAAGCACTGGGGCGGAAAAGACGACCTGAGCGTAATGAGCAAGTTTTTGTAAGCGGAAATTAGGTTGGGCAAAGCATTTAAACGAAGAAAAGCTCAGATTTTCGATGGAGTTAAACGAGATAAACCGGGCGAAGGTGAAAAAGCGGTGGAGTAAAGTTCACTCTGCCGAAGAAATACTTATTAGAGAGAACAAAAAGGGGAACGGGCATCTGAAGGCAAGGGTTCATGGATACCTGTGCGGGGATGGGAGCGTATCCATACGCAAAGAAAAGAGGCGATCGGGTGATGTACACCACGCGGATATTCGCTTTTATCCGGACCACGAGTCGCTTATTCGCACATTTACAGAAGCTTTTTGCCGGATTTATGTGAAAAAACCTGCCGTTCGGGATATGGGGAAGTTCTATTTCCTTACACTAACATCAATGACTGCTGCAAAAGACCTTCTTGCGGATGGGAGCATGACCAGCTTGGGATGGAGGGTTCCTGAGTGGGTCGTTAGTAACGAAAGAAACTCGAAGGAATGGATACGTGCTTTCTTTGATTGCGAAGCCTATGTCGGCAAGGCGGATTTGCGGGTTCAGAGCGTAAATCAACCGGGGCTAAGGCAGGTTGCCGGAATGTTAAGGAATTTTGGCATAGCGAGCAGAGAATATTCGTATCAGAGGAAAAACAAGAATTGGAATACAAACTATCACCTTGTGATTGCAAAACGCGAAGACCGAAAGGCTTTTTTAAACTTAATCGGATTTAATCATGCAGTTAAGCTGGAAAAGCTTGCTAATATCTGCCGAGGTCACATAACCCGGGATTGTGCCGGTCTCGAATTTGGCTCCAATCCAAAACGGATAGGGGCCGTGTGAAAACCGGTTCCGCAAGGAATTGCAGGTTCAAATCCTGCCCTCGGCGTTTCCCCACTATTATAAAATAAGATGGGGGAAAAATGCGTAAGGAGTACGTGCAAAGCGTCCCTCCAGTGAAGTTGGGGGGAGGTATGATTACCCTAAAGAGAGGAGGGGGCGCTCCCCCTCTTCCTCTTGGCGCCTCGGTAGCTCAGCGGTAGAGCGCTCGCCTCGTAAACCTTGCGGGCTGATGGATGGGGTCGCGTCCCCGGGAAGCCCTCAAGGTTTAGAAAGCGAGAGGTCGGGGGTTCAATCCCCTCCCGGGGCTAGTCGGTTTCTAGTTTTCTGTTTCCGGCAACCCACACTGGAAACTGGCAACCCGGAACTGAAAACCGGTTTGTGCCCCCTGAATGTCAGAATTGGCGTAGCCCCTAATTGTACGGGCAGGCGCCATCGGAGCATCCCAGGCACGCCAGCTCAGACCTGCGGTAGCGGGAGGTCGTGTCCAGGGGGCTCGGGCAGGAATACTCCACCAGGGTGGTGCCGTCGCAGTAGTCTTCAACTAAAAAGCGCTCCTCCGTGCTCCCGTCGGAATAATAGTCCGTGTAAATTATCTGGCCCCTCTTGTTGAGGTGGTTGGAGGCTGCGCCATCGGTGTCGCTGCATTCGCTGCGCACGAGTTCGCGGTTGCACTTTCCATCGCCGCAGCCGTTCCTGCATTCGTAAGTGGTGTAGTGGATCTCTTCGCCCTGGCAGTAGAACTCCTTCAGATCAGAAGGGCTGAGGCAGGCGTCCTCCTCGTGCTGCAGGACATCCGAGTTGGAACGAAGCACTATCGCGGATTTGACGAACTTGTCGCCCCCGTCCTCCTTGTAGCAGGAGATGTTGGGCGGGGCCTCGGGCGGAGGCTCGGGGGGCGGGGAAAGGGTTTCGTTCTCTGCGGGGGGCTGTTCCTGCGCTGGGGGCGCCGCCGGCACCTCGGGGGATTGCTGCGGGATGCTACATGAGGAAGGGTCCGTGACCTCTGAGCCGCCCGGGCATATGTAGGTCATGGTGCGCTGCTGGAGGCAGCCGGAAAAGAGCAGCAGGAACAGGACGGAGAGGATTATGGAGGTTGGTTTCATATGCATCCCCGGAAAACATTTCTGGTGGAAAATTATTATTCCTATGCCCGCATGCCGCCTTCAGTTGGCCGTTTGCCACTGGGCTGAACTTATCGTTTTATATTATTTAGGTGGCAAAATGGGAAGGGGGGACTTATGCTCACATACTCAAGGCTGAGGGAGTTGCAGCGCTCCGAGATGCAGAACGCTGAGCTCGCGGCCCTTGAGGACGGGTTCTACCCGGAACTGAGGGGTTTCCTCGAAGCGAGGAAGGCCGAGGCGCTCTCTTCACAGAATTTGCTCGTGATAAAGGAATGCGAAAACGTGAAGAAGATAGCGAAGGGCATCATAAACAAAAGGATGGAAAAAATAGTGCTGGTGTCCATACGCGGAAAATCGGACGTGAAGGGGCTCACGCCGGAAGAGAAGGAATTCCTGCTCCGCCTGAGGGATGTCGTGGATAAAAACGAGGCCGCGATGCACGGGCTCGTGGACGCCGAGAAGTGCGGGATTTCCGTGTCCGGGACGGACGCGGTGGTCGTGGGGGGCGCGAAGGCAAACATTAAAAGAATTAAGTTCACAAAAGATATTAGCCCGTACAAGGGCCTGGACGAGAAAGTCTATGGGCCTTTCAGGACGGGGGAAGAGGCGGAGCTGCCCGGTGAGGAGGCCCAATGGCTTCTGAAAGAGAAGATGGCTGAATTGCTCCAGTAAATTAACTTAAGGTGATTATGAATGGAATTTCCGAAGGAGATTAGGACATACTGCCCGTATTGCAGGGCGCACCGGAAGATGAAGGTGAAGGTGGCGAGCAAGGGCAGGGCGAGGAGCCTCGCGCACGGGACGAGGAGGCACGAGAGGAGCCTTCTGGGCCACGGGGGGAAGAGGAAGGGAAAGAAGGCCGTGAAGAAGCAGGGCAAGAGGCAGAAGCTCATGCTCACGTGCCCGGAGTGCAAGAAGAGCGTGGAGAAGGTGCTCCGCGGAAGGACGAAGAAGAAGGTCGAGCTGAAGAGATGATGCTATGAGCAAATTCATGAAGGTCAAGTGCGAGTGCGGGAACGAGCAGGTCATATTTGAAAGCGCGTCCTCGCGCGTGGACTGCAAGGTCTGCAACAAGAGGCTGGTGGAGCCGAGGGGCGGGAAATGCACCGTTGTCGGCGGAACCATAGTTTCTGAGATGGATTGATGGAACTGCCCAAGGAAGGACAGCTGGTTTTTGCAGTCGTCAGGAAGATAATGCCATACGGGGCGTTCTGCTCCCTAACCGAGTACGGGGACATGGAGGGGTTCATGCACGTCTCCGAGGTGGCGCCGCGGTGGATAAAGAACATCCACGAGTTCCTTTCCGAGAACCAGAAGATGGTGGTGAAGGTATACCGCGTGGACGCGGCGAAGAACCAGGTGGACCTTTCCCTCAAAAGGGTCTCGGAGCAGGAGAAGGTAAACAAGATGGAGGAGGTGCGCAGGGAGACGCGCGCCACAAAATTATTGCAGGTCGCGCTGAAGAACGCGAAGTCCAAAAAGACTTTCGAGAAGCTCAAGCCAGAGATAGAGGCCGAGCACGGGGACCTTTACTCATTCTTCGAGGCGGTGCGGGACGATGGGGATTCCGCCTTCGGGAAGCTGGACATCCCGAAGGAGCTGAGGAAGGAGATAGAGGACCTGGTCTCCAAATACGTGAAGAAGCCGGTGGTGGAGATATCGCGCGTGTTCAAGATCACATGCTACGAGCCGGACGGGATAGAGGTGATAAGGAAGGCGCTTGAGGCGGTGCCCGCGCACTATCTCGGGGCCGGGAGGTACCAGGTGAGGATGGAGAGCGAGGACCCCAAGGCCGCTGAGAAGGAGATGGACCGGATGGCGGCCGGGGTGGAGAAGGGCCTGAAGGGCAAGGACTGCGTATTCTCGGTTGAGGAAAAATGAAGAGGATGGGAAGGTGCGCCTCCTGCGGGGCTTATACGATGCGGGGGGAGCATTGCGGGGAGCGGGCGAGGCCCGCGCACCCTCCGCCTTATAATATTAACGACCGTTATGCTAGGTACAGGAGAAAGGAGAAGGGGTTAGATGATTGAGACGAAAATAATTGAGAAGGACGGCCTCGGGAAGCTCAGGAACCCGGTGATGGTGACGGGGCTGCCCGGGATAGGGCTTGTCGGGCAGGTCGTGGCCAAATACATGATAAAGAAGCTGAATGGGAGGAAGGTGGCCGACCTATACTCCCCGCACTTCCCGCACCAGGTTTTGATGACGAAGAAGGGCGGGATGAGGCTCCTGAAGAACAAGTTCTACCTTGTTAAGCTGAAGGAAAGGGACCTCATACTGGTGGTCGGGGACGTGCAGGCCATAACCGGGCAGGGGCAGTACGAGGTGGCGGGGAAGATACTGGACTACTGCGAGAAGCACAAGGTAAGGACGGTCATCACGCTGGGGGGGTACAGCTCGGGGACGATGAGCGGGCCCAAGAAGGTGTTCG
>JAXDAS010000115.1:0-4459 GCA_034679605.1 Microcaldota archaeon | reverse complement strand
GTCAAGCGAAGGCTAACAACACGGCGCTCCGTCTTGTTGAGGAAGCCGAGGAGTTCCTCCACTTCCTTAAAATCCCTCTCCGCAAAAAAGAGCCCTCGGCTCTTGATGCTTGCCCTCCTGATTTAGCGCCTGAGGCTGGAAGCCCGCGAGCGCGCGGGCCTGAAAGCCTCCGCTAAAAGTTCTCCCTCCACACCACTCTTTCAAAATCTCTCTACGCGTTCTGAAAAAGACCTCCGGAGGCTACCCTACGCGTTCGATACTGCCCGAAAGATGAGGGCATAGCTTTAAGAATGTTGAAGAAAATACGCTAGGTATGCAGACTATCCAAAAAGTTTGGACTACCGGCGGAAGCCGTTGCATTACTATTAATCCCGTCGTTGCGAATGAGCTGGACATAGAGCCCGGCGACCTTGTGAAAGTTGATATTGTCGCCGTAAAAAAGCCTAACGAGCGCTGGGAGAACGTAGAGGAGGAATGAGAATATGGGATTTTGGCAAGACCTTAGGGAACTGTTGGACTACTACGGCATAGATGCCGACGATGAAGAGCTCGACGAAGACGAGCCCGACGATGATTACGGACCGCAAGGATGCGATGATTTCGACGGCGAGGCGGAAGACGAGGAGTAGAAAAAAAGAGGAAAAGAGGCGTTGAGTGCGCCTCAATTCCGGAGGTTCGAAAGTCTATGCGGAAACTACACGTAGGGAAAATTCTTAATCATTTGCGCGCGTGGTGCGCAAACCCAAAGTGCGACGAGAAGCTCGAAGAAGTGAAGACGGCTTGTCCTCGGTGCGGGTGTCCATATCTTCACGTTTCCGGGGTGATGCCTTAAACACAAAACACGCCGAGCGATGCCCGCGAGTGCGCGGGCCTGAGCTCGGGGAACAGGATAGGCAACTGCGGGAGTAGAAGGATAATCCCCTTTTGGTCTTCCGACGTTGCCCCTGAAATCCAAAAGGGGATAATATGACGGAAAAAGAAGAAATTGTGGCGAAGCTGGAAGAGAGAATGAGCAACGCATACGACGGCACGGGAATGTGCCGGAAGTGCGGAGAGCGCTTTTTGACAAAGGAAGAGAAGGTGCAACACCTTCTCAAATCTACGGCGTGCGCTGTTTATGCTGGCGCTGTGAGTGTTGATTATCCGGAGCAGAGCGCGGCTGAGGGCGCGGCTATTGCTGTCTTGGACAACGAGATGTTCCAAGCTGACCGCTTTGGGCAAGGCATAAAGGACGGCAAGCTCTACTACGGCTTCCCTGTTGCCGATGCTAAGGGCGAATGGAAGCCCGAAATAATGTGGGGCGGGAAGCCCCTTTACGGCGCTGAAACGCTGGAAGCGCACGGCTTTTCTATTTCGCCGGACTTTGCGTATGTTGAGCCGAAGGCGTGGGATAAGCGCGAAATTAAGAGGTGGTTGCTCAACCCTCGCCCTTCAAAATCTACGAGAGAACTCTTTGAGGAGCTCCTCAAAATAAACCGCGCCTCCATACACCACGACGACGACGCGAAGCACATTATCGCGTGCGCCTACGCGATGCTGACCTACATCTACTCAGCGTTCCCTGTTTGCCCTCGCCTTCTCATTCACGGGCTCGCTGAAAGCGGGAAGAGTATGCAAACCGACGTTATCGCGGCGTTCTCCTGCAACCCTCTCCCTGTGTCCGACGCTTCCAAGAGTTCTATTTTCCGGATGGTGGAAGCGCGCGCGGGGCTCGTCGCGATAGACAACTTCGACAACCGGAGCGACGAGGAAAAGAAGAACTTGATAGACCTTTACGACACGAGTTATGAAGAGGGGCGCGCCACGATGCGCACCGAGGACACCGGAAAGAAGAAGCGCCCCACCATTTTCCGGACTTATTGCCCTCTCTCCCTCAACTGCGTTTCTACGGCGTGGATGCCTCAGAGCTCCATTTCCAGAACTATCTTTATTCCGATGTACAAGAAGAGCGCGAGCGTGAAGCTGGAGAGCTTCCGCGACTTTCCGGAGGAGAAGAAGAGCGCCCTTCGCCACGAGCTCCGGCTGTGGGGTATGCAACGCCACGCCGATATTGTGAAGCTTGCGCACGAGCTCTACACCGGACTTTCCAACCGCGACGAGGAAATCTCGCGCTCCCTTCTCGCCATTCTGAAAGATGCCGGCGATGAGCATTATGGGCTCGCGCTGGCTTACCTCAAAAAGAATTTTGAGGAGCGCCACGTTGAGGAGGATTTCAGCGACGACAACACTACGCTCCTTTGTCTTTGGGAAATTGCTTATGAGGCGTGCAAGAAGGCAACTTTACCTTCTTCCGAGGTTCGCGTATGCGTCGGCGACGTTGCCGAGCCGGTGCTTAAAATGAGGGGTATTTCTAGGAGCTACGACGACGGGAAGCCTAACCCTCGCTTTTCTGTTCAGCTCGCGGCGGAGAGCCGGAGGATTTCCTCCTTTTTTCGGGGCTTGCCTTATCTTCGAACGACGATGCACAACGGAAGGCGATACTTTCATTTCAACGTCGCGAAGCTCCAAGAGCTCTTAGAAGCTAGGGGGCTGATGCGCCCCGTTGAGGATGAGAACGGACAGGTGAAATTATGACCGAGAAACCGGATGATGTTTTGAGGGCTGTGAGTAGGTTTAGGCGAGCTAATGCGCGTCTTGTGGAGTTTCGCCGTAGGGCGGCTGTTGCTCAGCTCAAAGCTGACGAAGCTCTTTACAAAACTGCGCGGCAGCTTGTCTTGCTGATGAAGAAAGCTAAGAAGGCTTCGCCTGCGTATTACGAGGGCGTGAAGGCGGAGCTCCGGAAACTTCCAGAGGGGGCTATCTTTGCCGAGATGTTTTAGTGAGCCTCGAAGCGAGCGCCCGAAGTCCAAGTCCGGTTAAGACCTCCCCGGCGCGCGCGGGGAGATCTAAACGCGGAGCGCGAGGGCCGCCGAGCTTGCGAGGCTGCCCGAAGCCGGACCTGGGCGAAGGGCGCGAGCTGGCGCGCTCCGACGTGCGCCATTCGTATCTTTGGGCATATTTCGGCTCGGAGGCTGGCTTTTACGACGAAGAAATCGAAGAGATGAGGAGATGAGCTCCGAGCGTTGCCCAAACTGCGGCGAGCCTCTCATTTTTGAGGAAGGCTGTGCTCGCTGTTCAGCCTGTTTCTGGAGCGCGTGTGAGGGCTAGGAAGCCCTCATTTCTGCCTCTTTTTAGGAAGCCGGAGGCTTAGAGCCCATAGGGCTCTTTTTGCGAAAAAGAGGCTTTGGAAGGGTGTAGGGAAACCTTTGTTTGTGGGGGTTTCCCTGCTTTGCCTCACTTGCCCTACCTGCCCTACCTTGCCCTACCTGCCCTACCTTGCCCTACCCACCCTTACTTTTCTGCTCTTTTGCCCTACCTACCCCTACCTGCCTCTCTCTCTGAACGGGTAGGGGAGGTAGGGCACAACAGGCATTTCAGGCACTATACCACCCTGCGCACAACTGCGCTGTATGTTTCATCAAAAACACACTATTTTCGCATTTCTAGCAAAATCAAGGCGGGTGTCTAGGGGGGCTTAGGGCTACCCTAAATCTTAAGAATTTTGCCTTCCTAACCCCTCTATGGCTGGCATTAGGGTTTTTCTGGAAAGGGCGCGGAGGCACTTCTTTCCAACAAGGGAAGAGCTCTTTTCTGAGTATGCCTCTTGGCTGGAAGCCGAGAGGTTGCACACTCTCTTTGTTGAAACAGGGAGGCAAGGCGGGCTCAAATCCGCGCCTACTAGGAAGGCAAAGGCGGAAGCCCGGCTCGCTGAAAGGGAGGAGCTCGCCTCCCTGCGCGTTATCGCAAAAACGGCTCAGCGTGCGCAGCTCGAAGAGCTCGCAAAGGCGAAGCCTGTGGAGGTGCTCCGCTATGTCGCTGAGCGAGAGGAAGAGCAGAAGCCGAGGAGGTCGAGCTTGCGCTGGCATAGGGTAAGGAGGAGCTTTTCTCCTCGTTCTCGCTACCTTCACCAAATCCGCGCGAGGGCTGGAAGCCTCGGCGGTCAAGCGAAGGCTAACAACACGGCGCTCCGTCTTGTTGAGGAAGCCGAGGAGTTCCTCCACTTCCTTAAAATCCCTCTCCGCAAAAAAGAGCCCTCGGCTCTTGATACTCGTTCTCCTCAAATTGAGGCGGAAGCCCGCGAGCGCGCGGGCCTGAAGCCTCAATAAAAGTTCTCCCTCCACACCACTCTTTCAAAATCCCTCTACGCGTTCTGAAAAAGAAGCCCGAAGGCTACCTACGCGTTCGATAATGCCCGAAAGATGAGGGCAAACCTTTATTAATGTTAAACAATATTCTAGGCGCTATGGAAACGGTGCAACGGGTTTACACGACGGGCGGAAGCTTGTGCATTTCTATTAACTCCGTCGTTGCCGAGGATTTAGGTCTTAAGCCCGGCGACCTTATCAGAATTGATATTGTCGCCGTAAAATCTCGCGGTGGCGAATGGGAAGATGTAGAGGAGGATTGAGAGGATGGGATT
>JAXDAS010000114.1:0-3014 GCA_034679605.1 Microcaldota archaeon | reverse complement strand
ATTGAGGGAGGTCTTCGTGGAAAAGCCGAACGTCCGCTGGGACGACATCGGCGGCCTGGACCACCTCAAGCAGGAGCTGAGGGAGGCGGTGGAGCTCCCGCTCAAGCGGCCGGAGGTTTTCGAGAAGATGGGCATACGCCCCTTGAAGGGCATTTTGCTCTTCGGGGCCCCGGGAACGGGCAAGACGCTTCTTGCGAAAGCCGTCGCCACTGAAAGCGAGGCGAACTTCATAGCGATAAACGGCCCCGAAGTGCTCAGCAAATGGGTGGGCGAGTCGGAAAAGACGCTCAGGGAGCTTTTCAGGAAGGCGAAGCAGGCCGCCCCGTGCATCCTCTTCATAGACGAGATCGACGGGCTCGCGCCGATAAGGGGCGCCGGCTCCGGGGAGGGCACCATGGTCAGCGAGCGTTTGGTGGACACATTGCTCACCGAGATGGACGGCCTAAAATCAATGAAGAAAGTGATAGTGCTCGGTGCGACCAACCGCCCGGACATCCTGGACAAGGCGTTGATGCGCGCGGGAAGGTTCGACCGGGTGATAGAGATTCCCCTCCCGGATGAAAAGACGCGCCTGGAAATCTTCAAGGTGCATACTAAAAAGATGCCGCTCAAAGGGGTGGACCTAGCGGAATTGGCCAAGGCCAGCGAGGGCTACAGCGGCGCGGACATAGAGAACATATGCAGGGAGGCCGGGATGTTCGCGATAAGGAAGAGCGCGTCCAGCATCACGAGGCAGAACTTCGAGGATGCGATGAAGTCCATCTCCCCGCGCATACAGAAGGCGGACGTGGAGAGGGTGAAGAAGTTCAAGAGCTCGCTAACGGAAATGATGTACAGGTGATTTTGATACTGCTAACAAAAGCGGCGCAATTGTTCGTGGGATTGCTTGCAATATCCCTCATCTATTTCGCAGTGACCCCCGGCCAGACGCTGTTCGACCTGTTCAAGTATGCGGCGCTTTCCGTGGGGGTGTCCCTCCTGTTCCTTTTGGCTTATCCCGCCCTGAGGCAGGTGAGGAAGGGGGACGAGGTCACGATAATCGGCGTCGGGCCCTTCGCGTCCCTGCTCGGCTTCACCGCGGTTGCGCTTTCGGACGCCGCGAAGGGGGACGAGGTAAGGGTGAAGCTCGGGAAAGGAAGGGAGGCGGTCGGCACGGTGGAGTCCTACGAGGGCCTCCTCTCGGCCCCCAAGATAAAGTTGATTTACGAGGAGGTCAGCAGATGAACTTCTACATAACGGACAGGGAGGCGAAGGAGATAGGGATATCCGTGCTCGCCATATCCGTGGCCTTCGCGATAGCTTTCTTCGGGCTTGGCGTCTTCTCCTCCCTCCAGGACGCGGGCATGGTCATAGCCTTCTTCCTTGCGACCATAGGGACCGGCTTCATACTGCACGAGATGGCGCACAAGGTCGCCGCGATCTTTTTCGGAGCCCAGGCGGAGTTCCGCATGTGGACGCAGGGCCTCTTCCTTATGCTTTTCATGTCCCTCATGGGCTTCGTTTTCGCTGCGCCCGGGGCCGTCTACATCTATTCCCCCTACCTCACCAGGAAGGAAAACGGGATAATCTCAATAGCCGGCCCCCTCACGAACCTTGCGCTTGCGCTTGCCTTCATCGCCCTCGCGTATCTCAGCCCGGTGGAGGTCCTCGGGCAGAACGCGTGGATGTTCGGGGCGTACATAAACATACTAATCGGCTTCTTCAACATGCTCCCGATGTTCCCGCTTGACGGGAGCAAGATAATATCCTGGAACATCTTCGCGTGGCTCCTCACGGTTGCGGTGTTTTTCATCTTCGGCTACCTGGTGGTGGGGCCGGGCATACTCGGGTTCTGGGTGCTGCTCCTGGCTTTCACGCTCCTGCTCTCCGGGGCGCTCTTCGGAAGAAGGGGTTTCTGATGCGCGGCGCAGAGGCAGTCCTTTCCTTCGTTGATTTCCTCGGGAAAAGGATGGTGAGGAAGCACAGGAAGGAAAAGCCATACCGGGTCTCCGCGCTGGACCTCAGGATACGCACGGAACGCACAAGGAGGGAGGCGCGCCTGCTGCACAAGGCGAAGCTTGCGGGGGTCTCCTGCCCCACAGTTTATGCGGTGGACGAGTATTCCATAATTATGACATACATCCCGGGAAGGAGGCTCGGGGAAAAAGAAAAAGAATTAAAGGAAGCGGGAAAATTGCTCGCTTCCCTGCACAACGAGGGCATAATCCATGGGGATTTCACCCCCTACAACATAATAGTGAACAAGGAAGGCCTGCACGTGATCGATTTCGGGCTGGGCTTCTCCTCCTCAAGAATAGAAGACAGGGCGGACGACCTGATTACAATGCTCCGCGGAATAGAGGGCAAGGATGCTTTCCTCTCCGGATACCGCGCATGCAGGGATTATGATGTGGTTCTCCGGAAAAAAAGTGAAATAGAGAAGCGCGCAAGATACCAGTAGCGGGAAACCGGAAGCTGGCAACCCGAAACCACAATAAGTATTTAAACAGCCTCTCCGTATTCATATCCGATGGGCTAGGCGGGGGCCAGGGGTCCCCACACCGCAAATCCCCTTTAGGCGGGCCGAATGCCCGGGGCGTGATTCGCCCGTTTTGCGTCTTCCATCTAAGGCGTCGAAGCCCTCCCTTCTGGGACAGGGGCTTTGTGCGAACCGGGTCAGGCCGGAAGGAGCAGCCCTAAGCGCAAAACTCCGTGCTCAGGAGCAAGGGGGTGGAGCTGACGGTGGAAGCTCCGCATGGCGGGCGCTTCGCAAGCCGGGAAGCCCATCACTCTTATTAAATCATCTTTCCATCTCTAATCATGGACGCGAAGCTCAATGCCTGCATGGGCGCGATGAAACACCTGAGGGACGGGATGGTGCTCGGCCTGGGGACCGGCTCTACTGTTTTCCATTTCATAAACCTCGTGGGCGAAGAAATGAAAAAAGGGAAGAGGTTCGTCTGCGTCGCAACCTCCTTCGACACGGAGATGCTCGCAAAGAGGAACGGAATCCCCATCGTCTCATTGGACCAGGT
>JAXDAS010000113.1:0-7431 GCA_034679605.1 Microcaldota archaeon | reverse complement strand
CTCATGCCATCCTCAGCAGCCTGTTTAAAACATGCAATTTTCGAGTTTATGCATACGCTAACCCGGAAGGCGCCAAGCCACAGGCTCTGGAGGGGGCGGCTATGAAGTATTATATCGACCGCAGGGCCAGAAAACCATATTATATCCTTAGGCTTGCAAGCACCAAGAACCTTGCGGAATGGAAACGAATTGTGGCGGACGTATGTTCGCGCGAGCGTTTCTATGCGCCTTTGCTCACGGGTTTCTTCGCTGGAGAAGGCAACATCAAGATCGGCTCTCATGGCAACCGCACGATACGAATGGCACAGAAGAACAGATTGGAGATCATTGATAAGGCTCTGCACCATTTAGGAATCGAACACCGATTCTCGGCCAGTGATAGGAGCTATGAGATCGTAGGGCGACCTAATTGGGACAAGCTCGCTGAAATAAAAATCGCGGACCTTCATCCCATAAAGAAAAGCAACTTTTGGAGAGTTTACAATTCTTTTAAGGAGAATCACTACAAGAAACATCACATACATGACAGGATCCTGGGTCATCTTGACCAACCTAAAACCTGCGGGCAGCTCGCCTTGGTTTTTGGGAGGGGAAAAGCCAGAATATGCGAAATTCTTACCAGTTTGAAGAAGGCGGGCAAGGTCAAGGACTACAAGGTAGGCAGCACATCTTACTGGGTCCGGAGCGAAGACAAGTTCATACCCATCTCAAAGAGAAAAAAGTCAATCTTGGATTTGCTGGAGACTCCGCAGAGAACTTACGAAATCGCAAGAAACCTGGATATCGACGAAAAAAGTGTTTTCAGGCGCCTAAATGAGCTAAGCAGGCTCGGGCTGGTTTCACGCAAAGATTATTATTGGTATAAACATGAACCAGATGGGGAGGTGAGAGTTTGTGAGTAATATTATCGCAGGGATCGATGAAGCTGGCAGAGTTCTGTAAAACAGACTGCAAGCAGCGTCATCGGTTCGCTTATGGTCTGCTGCGCGACCTGCAGCCGGGACGACACCAAGCTCCTCAGGAAATTCGCATCAAAGGATTCCAAGCAGCTCACGCCTCACCAGAGGGAAGATATGCTTGTTGAGCTGAAGAAATTCTGCCACTTCCGGCTCACCGAAATCCCAGCGTCCGAGCTCAACAACCTAATGGACCGCATGTCCCTAAACGATATAGAAGCAAAAGCGATGGCCGAGCTCATAAAGAAATCCGGGGACTGCGACGTCATGATAGACATGCCGGACAGGTACGCGTGGACGTTCAGGAAAAGGATGGAGAAGTTCGGCGTAAAGCGCTTCGAGGCGGAGCACAAGGCGGACGAGAAGCACCCCATAGTCGCCGCGGCATCCATCTGCGCAAAAGTGATGCGGGACAAGAAAATAGCCGAAATAAAGGCCTCCACTTTGGATTTCGGAAGCGGTTATCCAGGGGACCCGAAGACCCGCGCAGCGCTCCGCGACAAGGAGGCGCTTGCGCTTCTCAAGCCCTACATAAGGCACAAGTGGAAGACGCTCGAGACTGTAAAGCAGAGGAAGCTATTTGACCACGAACATAATTCTCTGCACGAAAGTAAGGATTGAGAGAATCGCAATTATCGCAAACAGAACCCACGCATAGGCGAACCCATACAGCACAAGGAACACGAAAACAATCAGCAGCGCCCCCCTTTCCCCCCTCTCCAGGATTCCCGGCATCCTATCCGCCTCCTCTTTAGAGAGAACCCCCTGGTAATTCGCATACGCCTTCACAAAAGCGGTCATGCACGTCCCGAAAAAGAGCACCAGCACGATCCACATCACATCCTGCATCCACGGCATCCCCAGCGGGACAAAAAGCAAAGAGATGAGCAGAAAGAATTCCACCAATCTGTCCGAAACCCCGTCCAGGAATCCCCCGATTTTGCTCGTTTCTCCCCGTGCGCGTGCAACCGCCCCGTCAACCGCATCCAGAACAAACGCAAGGATGAACGCCGCAAACCCGTACCAATGATTTCCCAAACAGAATAATGCAAATCCCGCAACCGCACTCAACACAGAAAGGACAGTGATCTGGTTCGGGCTGAGCGGAACCCATCCAAGATATTTCCCCAATTTTTCTGAAACGCCGCCCGAGGCGCCTGTTGATTTCAGCATCTAATCTTTCCTTTTTCCGCTGATGAAATCATTTACGGCATCCCGTGCTTCCGAATCCCCCATCTGCCTCGGCGGGTGCTTCATCAGATATGCAGAGGCGGAATTAATCTCCCCTCCCAGCCCCCTCTCGAGCGCAAGCTGGCAGCACCTTATGGCTTCTATAGTAGTTCCGCCGCTGTTAGCCTTGTCATCCACGTTCAGGCGCATCTCCAAATCGAACGGCACATCCGCGAACATCTTCCCCTCTATCCTTATGAAGGCCAGTTTCCTGTTCCCCAAGAATGGAATAAAATCCGACGGCCCCACATAAATCCTGTCGTCCGGCAGCCTCTCCTTCAGCTGGCTCTGCACCGCCTCCGTCTTCGAAATCTTCTTGCTTTCCAGCCTCTCCCTCTCCAGCATGTTGATGAAGTCCGTGTTCCCGCCCACGTTTATCTGATAGGTCTTGTCTATCTCTATGCCGCGGTCCACGCATAATTTCGTCATTACCCTATGCACAATGGTAGACCCGAGCTGCGACTTGATATCATCCCCAATCACGGGCAATTTCCTCTCCGCAAACCTCTTCGCCCACTTCGGGTCGCTCGCAATGAACACTGGCATATTATTTACAAAAGCGCACCCGCTCTCCAGCGCGACGTCCGCCCAGAACTCCGTGGCTTTTTGGGAACCGACCGGAAGGTAATTGAGCAAAATCCTCGCCCCGCTCCTCTTAATCTCCTCCAGCGCCTCCTTCCTCAGCTGCGCCTCGCTTTTCGTGGACTTCACCGGCACAATCCTGTTCTGCATATAGATTCCAATCCCGTCCAGCACAGGGGACTCGTGAACGTTTCCGGTGCAGTTGGAGGCCGAGTCCACCCACCTCACCTCGTTCGGCTCCGCATAAATCGCCTCCGCAAGCGGCTTCCCCACCTTGTTCTCCGCCACATCAAATCCACATACGAATTCTATGTCATGAATTGAATATCCCCCAATCTTGTCGTGCATTATCCCGACCACCTCGCGCTTGGGGTCCCTCTTGTAATACTCTATCCCCTGCGCCAGCCCTGAAAAGCAGTTCCCTATCCCTATTACGCCGACCTTTATCTTTCCCATAGGAAGCACCTACTGACTAATATCCGTTAATATATTAACAGCTATTAATTAAACCCTTCCGAACGTGCGCGGGCGCACGTTTATAAACCTAAAAAACCGAATTATCCATATGCAGTCCCAGCGAACCGCGCCCCCGCGGGAAAGCGAACTTGCGGGCGTGGTCCCCTCGGTCAGGCCGCCTACTTCACTGCCGCCCGTGAGCGAGCAGCAGAGGAGAGCGGGGCTGCAGCAGGCGCTCCTTTTTGAGATGAGGGCGCTTTCCCAGGATTTCTCCGGAGTTGGCGCCTACATAGCGCAGGCGTCGGGGACCACTGAGGAATCCACGCTTTTCGCCTCGGGCGGCCTCTCCGCCATGACCCTCACGCTGAGCGAAAACCCCGGCGAGGCGCTCGTGCAGAGGGACGCGCTCTCGCGGCTGCAGAGGGAGATGCACCGGTTCAGCAAACCGCCCATCTCGATAGAGGACCAGGGCGACGGCACGTTCAGGCTGACCAACAACGCATTCCTTCCCCTTTCCGCAGAGGAGAAGGCAGCTCTCACCGGCCTGCTGCAGGCGGCCTCGCAGCTCGATTCCGAGTCCATGATGGCGTTCATTGACGTTTACGAAAAGTTCAAGCACTACGTGATGCGCTACACGCTCGCCAACGGCGGGGAGAGGTTCCTCCCCCTCGGCGGGGCGGGCGAGATCTTCCGGGCCCTTTCCGAGAGATGCGCGGACGTGCGGGACATGCAGCTTGGCGCCCTCACGAAGATAGCGGCAGGGGAAAGGGGGTCCGTCGACCTAGATGCCATAAACGCCGCGGTTGATTCGCTTGCCGTGGAATTCGAGAACGCTTATTTCGCGATAGGCGAGGAGATGGAGCGCGCGTGCACGGAGGGGGTGGAGGACGCAGAGAGCCTCCTGCTCAAGACGGGCGCGGCGGTGGTGGGCCTCACGGACGTGGAGAGGGAGATATTCTCAAAAATCGTGGAGAGGTACGAGGAGCTGGCGTTCCAGATACCGAATATCGCGCTTAAGTTCGCGGCCTATTTCCTGTGCATGCCCGCGGGCAGGGCGACGAGCGCAGGCCCCTCAGGGCTTCCCACAGAGGAAGAGATTGCGTTGCTAAGCGATTTCACGGACGTCTCCATGGTGCTGGGGAGCCTCTCCGCCCGCGTGCGTTTCGCCGAGCTCTCCTACGATGTGGAGCAGTTCGAAACCTTCCGGAGCGGCCTGTACAGGAGAGAGATGCCGGACGCGGGCACCTTCGACGTGGATGCCTACATGGCGCAGCTTGCGGAGAGGGGCGAGCTTCCGGAAAGCATAATCCACTTCGTTGCGAACAGGGAAGGCATAATGGAGGAGCTCTCCTCCCTCAGGGGCGCGCTCCAGGCGTACGGTCTCGTGATGAGGCACTATGCCACGCAGATAGTGAATTCCAGGGAGTTCATGGAAGTATATGACGCCAGGCGCATAAATGAGCTCACGGGCAGGTTCTCCTTCGTGGATTCCGGCATAAGCGAATCCGGGGACCTGCTCTCGCTCGTGAGGAACATGCGCACGTTCTCCTCTGGCATAACCGGCGGCATCGAGGCGGTCGTTAGCGCGGGGGAGCGGATACCGGACATACAATACGACAACCGGCTTATGAGGGAGTTCCGCGAGGGCGATTTCTGGGACAGCTGGTACGCGTTCTCCAAATATTTCGTGGTGCACAAGGGCGCAACATTCCTTTTCTGGGCCTCAATGGCCAGCCTCGGGCTTGGGATGGCTTTCCGCGCCGCGGCGGTGGGGATGCGGGCAGCGGCCGCGACCGAACTGATTGGAGGGGGCGCCACAGGCAGGTTCCTCACAAGGATGGCCACCAGCGACTTCATGACAACGGCGGCCTCCATGCCCATGCGCGCGTACTTTGCCTCGGGCATGAGAGCGGCCACGGACGCGATGCTGGTCGGAGGCGCGCCGGTCTGGGCAAGTGCGCTCAGCTACCTCGCGGGCAACCGCAGCGATGATGTTTACGAGGACCTCAACCTCATGGGCACATTCTTCCTCCTGCGCGCGGGAGCGGGCGTGGGCGCCACCGGGGAGTTCCTCCCGCGGCTCGCATCGGCCGGAGGGGCGCTCGCCTCTGGAACGAGGTTCGTGGAGGACCTGAGAAGGGGCGAGCTCTTCCAGGCGACCCTTGACGCGGTCTGCTTCGCGGTCGCGGGAAGGATGTTCGTGAAGACCATCTTCGGGCCGGTGAGCTTCGCGGACAGCGGCTCGGCCGCGGGCACGGTCACGGTCTCTGGCGCAACCGGCTCCAGGGTGATTGATATCGCAGGCAGGGTTGCCGGAGGGGCCGGCACAGTGCTTGACTGGGGCGCCACCGCATACACGCCGCTCGGCTTCGCCTCCACCTTCGCGGGCATCTCGATGTTCGAAACGATGGCCATGTGGACAAGGGAGACGCCCGGGGCGGCCATGGCATACGAGGAGGGTGGCGTCTCGGGGCTGCAGGACCATTTCAGCAGGGTGTACGCGGCCTCCGGGAACTTCATGCCGTTCATCACCATCATCTTCCACGTGCCCGGAGGGGTCGCCAGGCTCGCGGGCTCAAGGTACTTCCACGGCCTGGAGGGGCTCGCAGGGCTGGAGAACATGCCCTATATGGAATCCATGGCCCTTGTCGTGCCCACTACAAACCCCGCACGCTCCGCAATCGCGGCAAGCCTGGGCGCGGCGGAGGTGGCGGAGGACCTTGCGCGCACCGCCGGCTATGCAACCGACGACCAGCTCATGGTGATAAGGCAGGCGGCGCTCAGCGAGACCCGCCCCGCGGCGGAGGACCTCCTCGCCCAGCTCGGGGCGGAGAACACCGCGGCCGCGAGGCGCTGGGTGGAAAGGACGCTTTACAGGCAGCTCGACGACATCTGGGAGGGCGCGGAATGGATGGCCCCGGGCCACAGGATAACCCGGGCCCAGGACAGGCAGCTCACGACCATGCTCGAGCGCGCCGGAGACCTCAGGCGCTCCCTGGTATCCACAGTTGCGACCGGCGCGTCGGTGGCGATTGCCATCGGCGCATCCGCATACACGATACACGAGCACCTCCCCGCCGCGGAGGGCCTCCTCGAGGCGCAGGACAGGATGTTCGGCGCGCTCACGGCACAGGACGGAGGCACGAGCGTTTTCATGGGCGCGCTCGCGTCAGGCATGTATCCCGGCATGGGGAGGCAAAGCTTCGGCATCGGCCAGTTGATTGATTTCATGCCCCACATGTCCCACCTGCTCAGCCAGATTGAGGCGGGCGCTCAAACTGAATACGGCCGCGACATGGGCGTTTTCCTCCGGGCGCTTTCCGGGGAAAAGGACAGGGAAAACGCCGTGCTCGCGTTTTTCCTCTCGCTCGCGGCGCACGGGAGGCTGGACCCCGAGCTCGCGCAGAAATCTCCGGCGCATTTCGCAGAGGAATTCTGCAAGTTCGGGGAGAGGCTCGGGGAGCTGCGCGGTGCGGGCATGGTGCTTGACGGGCTGAACCTCAGCGACATGTTCCTCCTCAGCGAATATTTCTACGGCGGAAATACGGACGGCTCGGACATGGTGCTCCTGTGGCAGAGGTCCGGCGGGGTTGTCGCCGGCCTTGCAGAGCGCTACGGGCAGGCAGAGCCTGGCACAATGGAGCCCTACTTCGGGCAGTTCGGGGATTTCTGGAGGCAGATTTCCCGGATGTCGATAGCGATAAGCTCTTATGCGCTCGAGAACGGAAAGGATTACGAATGGATGGAGGAGGCGATGGTCACCCTCCGCGACGCGGTGGAATCCGCATACCCCTCGTCCGCGGATCCGGCCCCGTTTGCGCACCAGGTATCGCTATGGAGGGCGGAGATGCTCTATGCGCTCCTTTCGGACCCGGTGAACTTCTCCACCCCTTATGCGATGCGCCTGGTGGACTACAACACGCTCGTGATGGGGTGGCTGGGCCTTTTCGACGCGGACCCCCGCTTCAAGGAATGCTGGTACCTCTATTACCCGAACGAGGAGCCGCCCTATCCCCTTGCATCGCAGACGGGGCAGTTTTCCCATCTCCCCGGGCTGTGACGCATAATTAAAAATCTATTTATGCAAATTTATGTACACTTTCAAACAATTTAGAATACGTGATACCCATGCCCGAAGAAGAGGAAAACCAGGGTCCAGGAAGGAGGCTCCAGCAGCGCATCCCGACTCCGAACGATGAGCGTTCGG
>JAXDAS010000112.1:0-7357 GCA_034679605.1 Microcaldota archaeon | reverse complement strand
GCCGTCCTCCATAATCTTCTCCAGTATCTTGGCTATGAAGGATTTGCCGGTCTCGTCGCTCCCCCATATGCTCATCGCGAGGGCGACCTGGTCCACGAAGAAGTCCTTGTGCTTGTCGTCCATCCTCTCCCAGACCTTCACTATCTTCTTCTTTGTGGCCTCGTCCACGTCTTCGAATACCCCCATCATTACCACCTGTCAAGCGCCTTCACGCCCTTGTCCAGGGCGTCCGCAAGCTTTTCCGCAAGCCTCTGCGACTTCGTGTCCACCCGGACCTCCGGAAGCTCGTGAATCCTCTTCCTGGGAACCTCGCCCGAGAGCTCCTCGTGCCTCCTGTGCACCCTCTGCTCTATTTCCCTGAAAGTCTCGTGGTAGGGCCTTTCCCGTGCCTTCTCAGTGGATTCCCGCGCCATCCAAACACCTATCCTTTTCCCCTCCCCATGTTTTTATTGCTATCACTTGATTTTGATGCCGAACTCCGGCTCCACCTTCCTCCATTCGCCCATGTAATACTGATAGAGGGTCTTGGTCGTTGAATCGTAGACGAGGCTGGACTTGTTCGCGGCCTCGGTGGGGCGGTCTATCTCAATTAGGGGGAACCGGTATGTCCAGGGGATTTTTTCCCGCAGTTCATTCCGCTCCACCATAGAGACCAGCTTCCGCTCCCTTTTCCTTTCCTCGCACCACCCTATGACATCCTGGATCTCCTTTTCCGTCGGCATGTTCTTACCTTTTTACTATAAACACGACGTCCCCGTCCTGCAGTGAATGGTCCGGCCCAACCCTCTGGCCCTGGAACTTGGCGCTTTTCCCCCATACGAGCGCATACCTGAAGTCCTTGAGGAAGCTCTTCGGGAGCTTCTTGCAGAAGTCCTGCACGGTCGCGCCCTTCCTCATTATCATGGGCTCCTCCCACTTCACCTCGCCCGTGCGGGGCTTCGTGAAGACCTTCATGAAGCCCAGCTTCTCGTAAATGGCCTTCTTGAGCTCCTCCATCCCCGCCCCCCTATCCGCGGAGATTCCTATCGCTCCAGCCGGGAAGCCCGGGGGGATGCCTCCGGTAACGTCCACCTTGTTCACCACCACCAGCGATTTGGAATAGACCCTGTTCGCCTCCAGCGCGTCAATCAGGTCGTCCGCGGTGTAGTTGTCCCCGAAAGTGATGTCCCCGTTGTGGTACCCGTACTCGTTCAATATTGAGATGATGACCTGGGGCGTGAGGCGGGTGAGCTTCACCGCCGAATGTATCCGTATGCCGCCCTTTATGCCCTTTTTCACGCTTATTCTGGGAGGGTGGCCGTCCAGCCTTATACCCACCTCTTGCAATTCCCTCACTATCGTGTTGTAATGGCCGTAGCTGCTCGCCTCAAGGAGGATGAGTATCAAATCCGCCTTCCTGGCCACGGAAAGGATTTCCCTTCCTCGCCCCTTCCCCTCCTGCGCCCCAGCGATGATTCCCGGGAGGTCGAGTATTTGGATGCTCGCACCGCCGTATTCCAAAATCCCCGGAATGCATTCAAGAGTGGTGAATTCGTATGCGGCTATTTTGGATTTCGCATTGGTGAGTTTGGTGATGAGAGTGGATTTGCCGACGCTCGGGAACCCGACCATGACCACGGTCGCATCGCCTTCCTTCCTTATGTCGAAGCCGCCCCCGCTCATCGAGGACTTCTTTATCGCCCGGTCCACCCGCTCCCGCCTGAGCCTCGCGGCCTTCGCCAGCAATAATCCTATGTGATGCTCGGTTCCCTTGTGCCGCTTGGTGTTGCGGATTTCGTCCTCTATGGCCCTTATCTTCTCGTCTACGCCCATCGCTCCAAATATCATGGATAAGGTTTTAATTCTCCTCTCCCATTCCAACCGCATGTGCAACATAGTCCTCGAAGGCACCCGCGGCGTAGTGGACATGTCCAAATGCCCTTTTGAGTTCGCATCCGCAGAATTCCTGAACTTCCATTTGAAGGACCTCTCCACCATAGAGGAGCCCATAAAGACGCTCCGGTATGAAGAGGAGATTATCGTAGAGCTGGACGAGGAGAAGACCTACATCCTTGTGGAATACGCTTCTGTGATCAAGCAGATAGAAGGGATCATGCTCAACAAGGAGGTCTACGGGCTGGAGCAGGACGAGAATTATGCGAAGAGGAGGGAGGCGATAAGGAAATTCTACGAGTTCATATTCATGAACCCGCTCATGGCGGAGAAGATCCTGAAGGACTACAAGGAGCCCGCGGCCGAGCGCTCGGTGTTCCAGAAGGGCCAGCAGAACTTCAAGGCTTGGATCAACGGGATTTTGAAAAGGTTTACGGAGACGCACCTCTTCCAGATGACCAAGGAGGCGGGGGATTTGCGCGCCGCCTTCCTTTCCATGGCGGGATTGCGCACCCTCGGGTTCGTATCTTCCCTGTTGCTGGAGATTCCGCCGAATGCGAGGCCGGTCGCGGCCCCGGAGGCGAAGTACGACCTCAGGTACGGGGTCTCTGTGCAGCTATATGAGATACCTGGCGGCGAGGCCTACCTTTACGTGCAGGAGAACAAGGGCGTGAACGAGCTTCCTCCCGAGCTCTCCGCGATGATGAAGGGGCTCATAGAGTCCCAGATGAAGGAGACCTTCCCGGAGGAGCAGTTCGATATTCTATACCAATTGAAAACAAGGGAATATAGGCAGCATTTCCTGGACGAGGCGATAAGGAGAGGGATAGACATAACGCCCCACCAGGCCCTTGTGATGGGGAGGGAGGTCGCGAACTGGATTGTCGGGCTCGGCTCGCCGATAGAGAACATAGCTCTTGATAACGAGAATGTGACGGACATCTATATAGACTCGGAAAACTCCCCCCTGTACATAGAGCACGCGAAATTCGGCATCTGCCACACGCTTTACCGATATAGCCGCCCATTGCTCGAGCGCTCTTTCCGCAACATCGTACTTTCCGAAAAGGGGCGCAAATTCGACGACCTGAACCCCGTGGTGGACGTGGTCGTGAAGAGGCACTCCATGAGGACGCACCTCCAGAGGCCCCCGGCGACCTTTGGGCCGCTCGTTGGCGCACTGAGGATTATGCAGGAGGCGCCCTTCACCTATCCGCAATATCTGTACTTCAAGTCCTTCAACCCGTTCTTCGCGGGCTACGACGACGTGATGGTGAGCCTGGGCTGCAGCGAAGCAGTGCTTGGGCTTAAGGGAGTCGGCAAAACCGCATTTACCGCTGCTAAGATTACCGCGATTGGGACGAAGAAGAGGATTATCCCAATCCAGGACATACAGGAAATCCCTGTTGGCGCATTCAGGAAGCGCGGGTTCCATATTGGGGCCGCGAAGGTAAAGGCGGGCATAGAGGAAGGCCCAGCCTACAAACCCACCGGGGAGCTGGACCTTGTGCAGATGGCGAACGCACTTTTGAGGATGGGCGATGCGGCGCTGGTCATTAACGAAATCCGTTCGCGCAGCGCGGTGCAGGGGGTAATTAACCTATTGAACACCCAGCCGGGGGTATTCCTGCTCTATAACCTGCACGCCGAATCCCTCAAAGATGTGCAGGACAGGCTGGAACTGGTGTTCGGAATCCCTTCCGCCTCCATGTTTGCGACGGATAGATATACATTCCTCAAGAAGCTCCGTTTCGGGAGGAAAGGAAGGGTTTACAGGGTGCTGGGCTACGAATACGAAAGCGACCCCGCGAACAGGCAGTTCGTGGAGGTCTTCAAATACAGGAGGGGGCCGACCATAGATTCCTGCAACCTGGAGCCGAAATTCATCAAGAACCCGGAGGCACTCATGCAGGACTTCGACAAGGTGGATATGAGTAAATTGCAGGGGCACCTTGATTTGCAGATGGTTCCTCCTGTTCTTGTGCGCAGGAGCGAGGAGAGCGGCATAGCCCCCGAGCAATACATATTGCAGGCGTTCCTCAAGGGGAAGATGTATTACAAGGCCTACAAGGCGAGCATGGACACGAATGACAAATTATTGAGGGAGATAGACTTCGTGACCAAACTGAACACCGCGACGAACAGGATGCTTGCGGATTTGGAGCAGGAGAACGGCACGGTAGACTACAAGGTCGCACAGGTAAGGCTGGAGGAAATCTTCAAGGAGCAATACAAGGCGGAGATTGCCTCAAGGACCGCCTGATTCCTTCTGCGGGAACAATCCGGATAAGTAGTCGGAGTTCTTCAATAGGACATTGTGGATTCCGCTCCCGTACTGGAGGGCTTTTTTCTTTCTCTTTACGGCCAATTCCGGGACCCCCATAAATTTGGCCGCCTCCCTCAACACACATTTCTTCAGGATTTTGTCCTCCATCCTCTGCTGCAAAGGAATTGAGAAGGCCATTTCCGCCAAAGCGGGATTATAAAAGGGAAATCTCGCCTCTATATCATATTTCCTCATCGCCTTCTTTATCATCTTTATTTCCCTGTTTTTTAGGGAATCAAATTCTTCATGCAGAAGCTTTTCCAAATCCCCGCCCTCCTCCGCAAAGGTGTAATAGCGCTCGTATCCCACGAACAGTTCCTCGGCGCCGGAGCCAAAAAGCATCACTTCCATCCCTTCCTTCTGCGCCATCTCCCCTGCCGCGCAGAGGGGGACGAGCAGCTCCACCTTGAGGAAATCGCCCGGGAAGATGGAGTATGAGGTCTTGTAGAACTCTAGAATTTCCGGCTGGGAAAGGACGCGGGTATGCAAAGGGAGCCCCATCTTTTGCGCCAGCACTTCCGAGTATTGGATGTCCTCGCACTTGTCCGTCCCCACCGTAAATAATTCCGGTGATGAGTATTTCTTCGCTATGTGCGCAATTATGGTGGAATCCAGCCCTCCGGAGAAGGCAATCCCTATCCTGTCTTCTAATGTTTCCTGGATGCTTTCCTCCAGCGCCTTCGCAAGCTCAACCAACATAATGAGGCCTTCTTAGGGAATAATACCGCATATTTATTTAAGCATCATCCTGTCCCCTATTCCTATCCCGTGCCTTTCGCTGAATCCCTTGTTCACCTCCAGGACGTAGAGCGCTTCCGCATCCGGCGGGTAGGAGTGGCAGGGGTCGGAAAGGCAGGGCTCCATTTGTAAGATATCTACTATTGTTCCATTCTGGGAAATGTAGATTGCATCCAGAGAGATTAGTGTATTTTTCATCCAGAATGGGTAAATTCCGGAACTCGGGAAGATGAATAGCATCCCCTCATCCTCCGGAAGGGATTCCCTGTACATCAGCCCCTTTTCCATCTCCGGCCATTCGTCCGCTATTTCCACATAAATTGGGATTTCCCGGCCCGCGCTGTTGGTTATGGTGATTTGCTCCTTTCCGGAGTGCTGGCTCTGGCTGAGGAGAAAGAAAACAACTAGGAATATGGCTACAGCGAACAGGACATAGATTAGTCTGTTGTCTTTTTTCGGAGATTCGTCCTTCTTTTTTGTTTTCATAATAAAACCACTGGGGAGGGGTGAAACCCCTCCGCGGTTCGGAATCGGGCCCGGTGGGCAGGATAGAACTGGTTTCCAGTTGCCAGCTTCCGGTTTCCAGAAGTGAAACGGACTGGTTTCCCGCTTCGGGTTCACCGTTACCCGATTGTGGCGAAGAGAATTTAATTCCAACAGCCAGGGAAATCTCCAAGGGACTGGGCAAAAAGTGGCCCGAGGTAAAGGGTGAGCTTGAGCACTTGGGGTGCTATTTGAGCAAGGGAAGCCTCGTAAAAGCGATTACAATACTCTCAGAGGCAAGGAAAAGGCGCTTCCTGCGCTCCAAGCGCCCCAAGTATGGCTCAATGAACAAGGGCTTCACGGAAGAGGAATTGGAGCGCTTTTTCAGCGTTATAGACGACCCCAAGGCGCACCTTCTTTTCTCCTTCCAAGCCATCCTTGGGCTAAGGATAGGCGAAGCAGTAAGAGTGAATATCCAAGACATAAACCTGAAAACCCGCGAATTGCGCATCTTTACCGAAAAGAGCGGCAAGACCGATTACCTTCTCATCCCAGAGAAGCTCTTTGAGGTTGCCTTGCGCTACATCGCCGCTTTTGAGAAGGAGATTGCAGCTTACAAAGGCTACCTCTTCTTTTCCATTGGAAAGGGAAGGCGAACCCAAGAATCCAAGCCGCACATAACCACGCAGACCGCGAGGTTTGTGTTCAGGGATTATATGAAGAAGGCAAAGCTGGCAGAAGTGTATGGGTATAGTGTTGGCGCAGGTCCAAGGCAATTGTACAGGTTAAGCCCGCACAGCCTCCGGCACTATGCCATAACGAACTTCTGCAGGAAGAACGGCGGCAATGCCGTGCTGGCTTCCAAGTTTGCGAGGCACACCAACCTGCAGACCACGATGGTCTATATCCATACAGAGAAGGAGGAACTCTATGAGAGCATAGAGAGGGCGCACGACACCAAGATATTGGAGAGGGTGAGGGCGATGCAGGAGAAAATGTGAGATGCAATAATAACAAAAAGAAGACAGGGCTACAGTTCTACTGATGGGAGAGCCTTTGCGGATTCTTCTGCCGTGAAATATTCCTCCCTTTTCATGCCGAGGAATTTCGCTACGATAAGCTCCGGGAATTTCTCTATCCCCATATTGTAGAGGTTCACGGAATCGTTGTAGAATTCCCTCCTGTTCGCAATTTGGTTCTCAAGGTCTGAAAGCTGCTTCTGCAGATGGAGAAAATTCTCGCTCGCACGGAGCTGTGGGTAGTTTTCCGCAACTGCGAAGAGGGTTTTGAGGGCCGCATCCAGCTGCTTGCTCGCCTTTGCGGTCTGGGCTGCGCCTGATGCTTGCATAAGGGCTGTGCGTGCCTTGGTAAGCTCTTCAAGCAGCCCCTTCTCGTATTTCATATAACCCTTCACAGTTTCCACTAGGTTGGGAATGAGGTCGCTCCTCTGCTTTAATAGAACGTCTATGTTAGCCCACGCCTTGCGGACATTGTTCTTGAGCGTGATTAGGCTGTTGAAAAGCGTGACCGAATAAATGACTCCGATTACAGCCAACAAAAGGAATGAGAAATACAAAAACGGGGTGCATATGTCCGCAGCCATGCATATACCTCTATCTAAGGGTTTTTAGGCATTTCAGGTGGTTTCTCGGCAATTTTCTTCAGGAAACTCGGTGCAGCCAAAATTGCCATCGCCGCGACCAGCATCATGAAGAACAAGATGATGGAAAGGACGGTTTGGCCACCCACGAGAGCATATAGCACTGACACAAGCATTCCGATTGCCCCGCCTGCACCCGCAAGGATTCCAAGATTGCTGCTTCCAATCGCGTTCTTTTCGGAAGTTTCTGCAATTATAAAGGTCTTGTCTGCATCTCCCTTGCATATGTATAAATCGCTGGCAAGGCCGGGCGGAAGCTGGAAATCGGGTATCTTCGC
>JAXDAS010000111.1:0-4682 GCA_034679605.1 Microcaldota archaeon | reverse complement strand
GATTTCATAGGGGTGAAGCAGACGCCCGGGGTGCTGGAGAATTTCAACATAAGCGTGGGCGTGGACGACGCGTTCATGAAATCCGTGGAGAAGGACGACGAGTACGCGCTGGTGAATCCGCGCACGAAGGAGGTCATGAGGAGGATAAATGCGAGGGGGCTCTTCAAACTGATCGCATACAGCGCATGGAAGTCCGCCGAGCCCGGTGTGCTGTTCATGGACACGATAAACAAGGCGAACCCCACCCCGAAGTATAACATAGTCGCGACGAATCCATGTGTCGCGAAGGGAACGTTCATAACCACAAGCGAAGGGCTCACCGAAATATCCAAGGTGCACAACCCGCACCACATAATAGGGTCGGACGGGGATTACCATCCGGTGAAATGGGCGGGAAAGACCGGCGAGAAGGAAGTATACGATGTGAGGACGCGGGCAGGGTATGGGCTGAGGGCGACCGCAGACCACAAATTCCTTACCGAGAACGGGTGGAAGCCGATGAGCGCGCTCACGAAGGAAGACAGGCTTGTCCTGCAGAAGAATGGGAAATTCGGAAAAGTGCATGTGGACAGGGAAATGGCGCTGATGCTCGGATGGATCACCGGCGACGGCCACGTCTCCAGGGGAATGCAGGATGTGATTTTCTATTTCGGGGACGGGGAAAAGGGCGAGATGCTCCCGCTGTTCAAGGCATACCTTGACAGGCTGAACGGGGAGCCGGTGAAGCCAAGGAAGGATGCCACGGAAACAAGGCTGAAATACTCCTCGAAAATTGCGGGGATTTTCGGCGGGATGGGGGCCAATTACGCAAAGGCGCACGAGAAGGAAGTCCCGTCCTCCGTGTTCTCCATGGACGAGGAATCCGTGAGGAATTTCCTGTCCGCGCTCTTCGGCGCGGACGGCTCGGTGCAGGGGAACCGGGAGAAGGGCGTGAGCATACGGCTCTCCTCAAACTCGCTTAAATTGCTGAAGCAGGTGCAGGTGCTCCTCCTGCAGTTCGGCATAGTCTCCTCCATCCACGCGGAAAGGAGGAAGGCGCATGCGAAAATACTTCCGGATTCGAAGCGCAAGCCAAAAACCTATTCCTGCAGGGCGCAGCACGAGCTCATCATAAGCCGGGCGAGCATGTTCAGGTTCATGGACAGGGTCGGCTTCTCGGTTTCCGCGAAGAACAGGAAATTTGAGGCGCTTAAGCCGGAAAACATGTACGGGGACAATATAGACACTTCTGTTGAAAGCGTGGAGCTTGCGGGAGTGGAGGAGGTGTACGACCTCACCGAGCCGGAGACGCATTCCTTCTCGGCGAACGGGCTGATTGTGCACAATTGCGGCGAGGTGCCCATGCCCGATTTCGAGTCCTGCAACCTCGGGAGCATAAACCTCTCCAAATTCGTGGAGCTGGACTGGAGCAAGGGGGACTGGAAGAAGAAGATAAACTGGGACAGGCTCAGGTACGTGGTGAGGCTGGCCATCCAATTCCTGGACAATGTGGTGGAATTGAACAACTATCCGCTGCCCCAGATAAAGGAGATGAGCCTGAGGCACAGGCGCGTGGGGCTCGGGGTGATGGGCTTCTCCAGGATGCTGTTCAAGATAGGCGTTAAGTACGACAGCCAGCAGGGCTTCGAGGTCGGGGAAACGGTGATGAGGTTCATAACCGAGGAGGGGAGGAAGATGAGCCACGAGCTGGGGAGGGCTAGGGGCTCGTTCCCGGGCTTCGCGGACAGCTCCTGGGCCAAGGAATACGACGCGATGAGGAACGCGACTGTCACTTCCATTGCCCCCACGGGGACAATCTCCATGATTGCGGAGACCTCCAGCGGGGTTGAGCCGACGTTCGCGCTCGCGTACATAAAGAACGTCATGGACGGGACGAAGCTTTTCTATTCGGACGACGTGTTCGAGCACGTGCTCAAGGTGAGGGGGCTGTACAGCCCGGAGATGATGAAGAAGATCATCACCAGGGGGAGCCTAAGGGAAATAGACGAAATCCCGAAAGACATTAAGGATATATTCGTTATCTCGCATGATATATCTGCGGAGGACCACATAAGGATGCAGGCCGCGTTCCAGAAGCACACGGATTTGGCCGTGAGCAAGACCATAAACATGCCCACGTCCGCATCCGTGGAGGACGTGGAGAACGCGTACATGCTCTCCTGGAAGCTGGGCTGCAAGGGAGTGACGGTCTACAGGGACAGGAGCAGGGGCGAGCAGGTCCTGAGCGTCCCTGTGGAGGAGAAAAACAACACCGAGTGAGAATATGAAGACGACACTGAGCATAATAAAGGCGGATGTGGGGAGCTATTGCGGGCACCAGCTGTGCCATCCGGAGATAATGAACATAGCGCGGGAAATGCTGGGAAAGGCGAAGAAGAACGGGGCCATAATAGACTATTATGTGGCGAACTGCGGCGATGACCTGGACCTGATCATGACCAGCGGCAAGGGGATAGACAACAAGGAGGTGCATTCCCTCGCCTGGGACGTATTCATGGAAGGGACGAAGAAGGCGAAGTCCCTCAAACTGTACGGCGCGGGGCAGGACATGCTCTCGGACGCGTTCTCGGGGAACGTGAAGGGCATGGGGCCGGGCTGCGCCGAGATGGAGTTCAACGAGAGGGGCGCTGAGCCGGTGATGTGCTTCCTCATGGACAAGACCGAGCCGGGCGCCTTCAACCTTCCCATATTCAGGATGTTCGGGGACCCTTTCTCCACCGCGGGGCTCATCGTGGACCCGAACATGCAGGGCGGGTTCACCTTTGAGGTTTATGACGTGCTCGGGCACAAGAGGGTGATGATGAAGAGCCCGGAGGAATTGTACAGCCTGCTTGCGCTCATAGGCGCGAAGAGCAGGTACGTGATTAAGAGGGTCTATCCCGGCCCGGGGAACAAGGTCCCGGAGAGCGAGGCCGCAGCGGTGGTGAGCACGGACAAGCTCCACCAGATAGCTGGGGAATACGTCGGGAAGGACGACCCCGTGGCGATAGTGAGGGGGCAGAGCGGATTGCCCGCGGTTGGGGAGATAGTCGAGCCGTTCGCGTTCCCGCATTTGGTTTCGGGATGGATGAGGGGCTCGCACAACGGGCCTTTGATGCCGGTGGGGATGAAGGATGCGGTTTGCACGAGGTTCGACGGGCCGCCCCGCGTGGTGGGGCTCGGGTTCCAATTGAACAACGGACAATTGGTGGGGCCGGTTGACGCCTTCGCGGACGTCGCCTACAACCATGCGAGGAAGAAGGCGCTCAAAATAGCGGACTACATGAGGAGGCACGGGCCCTTCGAACCGCACAGGCTCAGCCCGGAGGACATGGAATACACGACGCTCCCCAAGGTCCTCAAGAAGCTGGAAAGCCGGTTCAAGCCCATCTGAATAACTCCTTTTTATACTTTTTCTTTCCTATTCTATCCATGGCGAGGAACGAGAAGCTGTTTTGGTATTCGCTTTTGGCGAGCTTCGTCTTCCTGCTGATGGTAGGGTTCGCAAACCCCGCGGCCTTTTCGCAGAGCGAGGTCAGCGGCGATTACATCATCAGGATAAGGCCCTTCGGCTTCGTGCCTACTTTCGCGGTCGTGGGCTCGGGAACGAACGTCATCTGGGTGAACGAGGATTCGGAGATGAAGGTTCTGACCGCCCCGGGCCTGTTCGGCACAAGGGAGCTCGGGCCAGGGATGAACTTCAGCCTGAGGCTGAGGGAGCCCGGGGTGTACCAGTACGGCACCTCCTCTGCGACCGGGATAATAGTGGTCGATTAGCGCCTTCTTCCGCAGAACGCTATTCCGGAGATGCTGAGGAAAAGCACCAGCAGGAAGCCGATTATGCCCCCGATTACCACTATCGCGAGGCTCCAGAAATTGACCTCCACCCTTATCCCGAGCCAGCCCACGACCTTGAGGCCCACAAGCGCGATTATCGTGCTCACCAGAAGGAACCAGGGGTCATAGTGCTGGAACATGTAGAGGGCGACGAGCAGCATCAGTATGAGAGAAATCAGTTCCTTTATCATGCGTCTTGTGTGCATGGCAAATCTTATTAACCCTAGTGCAGTAAATGGGGCGGGGTGGAAAAATGGCTGGGATATCAACGATGCTGGGCGTAAAGGACATGAGGAAGACCATCGATTTCTACGAGAACATGCTCGGATTCGCCGCTGGAAGGGTCATCCCGGACAGGGAGAACGCGAAATATGTGGATTTCAGCAGGTTCGGCGCAACTTTCATGTTCCAGCCGCTGACCATGATGAGGGACGGGCTTGTCGAGAATTTCCGCCTTCCAAAGGACACCGAGCCCGGCGTAGGAGCGATACATTACGTGGAGTTCCCGAGGTACGAGGACATGGACGCCTATTATTCCGACCTGAAGGGGAAGGGCGTTGCGATAGTGAAGGAGCTTTCGGACAGGGCGTGGGGCGCTAGGGAGTTCATGATTGCGGACCCGGACGGGCACCTCATCGCGTTCACGAAGCCGAACGAGGAGTCCGCAAGGTGTTTCTCCTGCGGGATGCCCATCCCGAAGCCGGAGGAACATGCGCTCGGGAACCCCAAGAACCCGTATTGCAAGCATTGCGCGGACGCCGAGGGGAAGCTCAAGCCGTTCGATTCCATAGTGGAGGGGCTGAAGAGCCACCTGGTCTCGCAGGGGATGGATGCCTCCGATGCGGAGATAAGGGCCAGGGAAGGGC